>JANXQZ010001109.1 GCA_025353235.1 Bryobacterales bacterium | reverse complement strand
TATTCTTGCCACGAATGCGGCTCATGATTTCGGAACGGCGTTCGGTTGTGAGCGTGTCCATCACACCGCGAGGTCAAGGGGAAGATCGGAAATGTCCTTCAGACGTTTCTCATCCACCATGTCGACTCCGCTGATGAGTTCAGGGAGAGCGAAGTGGTAGATACAATCCAGGTCGCCAGTTCCCAGGGCGAGCGAGGCTAGACGACTCGGCAAGGGCTCGCCCGTCACCACGACGATGTGGGGTGATCGGCCCTCGCGGTTGCGGATCAGATTTAGTGCTTCGGAGCGAGCGTTCTGCGCGCGATCGCTCCGTAATGTCCACTTGCACGAAATGCTCGCGTGCAGAATCGGGACGGCCATCTGCTCGTCTCGTCCGGCCCTTCTGATTTGTGAGAGAAGCCATATTCGAGTTGGCTTCTCTGACGTAACGTTCTTTGCGCCTTGATTGCAGGTTGAGCACAATGCCCGGAGATTCGACAACTCATCCTTGCCGCCTAAACTCCTGTCTTTGATGTGCCCGAGGTGGAGACGAACCTTTCTGTTGGTCATCGGGTCGATATCGCCGGGCGTTAGCCCGCACATCTGACACGTGAACCCGTTGCGGTCTAATATCTCAGCGCGAAGTTTGGCGGACATTCCGCGAACAAACTTGATTGATTGTTCTGGCGGAGCTTCCTTCAGGAGGTACTGACCCGGCTTTAGGTCCGCGGTGTCGTTGTTCGAAAGTATCTGCCATTCGTGTTTTTCGCGCAGCTCACGGACACGCCTGTCCCACGACGTGATGCCAGCAGCGTCTCGGATTTTAAGAGATGTGACTACTTTGCCTATGTTCGCGAGGAAAAACCTTCTAATCCGTTCTGTCGCACTAAGCTTACGCATCTATTCGCACCCGCATTGGTACGTGATTTTTTCCAAGTAGATAAGAGAGTAATTGCTTTCCAATGTGTGTAGTGTAAATGGGTGGAATTGCCTCATTCAATTCGTTCTTAGTCATCCAATCAATGCCCATCGCATCACGAGCAGCGGCTACGCTGCAATTTCCTCCCCCATTCACCGAGACAAAGTCGCGCATCTCGTCAGTCTTTCCGTACTGTCCCTTGCGCTTGTCGAAGGTGTGACAAATCGGGTGCTTCCCATGCGCTGGTGCCATAGTCGGGAAATTCGTCTCGAACAACCGATGGCGAATAACGCGCAAGCCCTTAAACATTGTTCCGCAGAGTATTAGAGGGCTAAGCAGGGGCGCACCTTCGACATTTTCGATAATGTACGGCAGACCAGAGCGGATGAGCATGTCACGAACAGGATCGATCAAGCGAGGCCAAGCGTCGGCATTACCGTTTCTTGGCGAGGTCAGAATAGGATTGGCAAGGTGGCGATGCATGAACGGCGTCAAACAAGGCGATGAACTTCGAATCAAGTGCAAGCGCATCGGTCTGGATGAACGGAAGAGGATACCGCGGCTGGGGTTTAAGATCTACGCCCACGACTTGAAAACCAGCATTGCTGTAACCGATGCCCGCGCCGCCCGCACAACAGAATAGATCCAGCAGCATGGGCTTTGATTTGGGACTGGCACAGATTTCGTTGATGAGTGTTAGGGCCATGGAACGCGTTCTCGACCATCACGCGCCGGGACGAATATCGTTGCGAGCCAGATCCTGCTCGAACACCTTCCAATGCGGTCGATTAAACCGAAGCGTAATGCAGGCATGTTTATCGAGTTCTACCAGGCCGGCATGGTGGAGGCCAGCCATCTCGGGTCCTAGCGCCTGCCCTCCGCCCCCGGCACACAACTCTAATGTGGAAAGGCCCTTCACTTTGATTACTTCATGGTACCCGAGCCAAAGAAGATCTCATCACGGCCTCTTCGAACTGGTCCAG
>JANXQZ010001092.1 GCA_025353235.1 Bryobacterales bacterium | reverse complement strand
CCGTCTTGCGGCGCGTCACCACCACCACCTTCTTGCACAGGGGATTCTTGATCAGAAGCTGCACGATGCGTCCGCCCACGTTCCCCGTCGCGCCCAGCACGATCGCCGAGTACTGCGCGTTCGCCACACCCTTGCTCGTCCCGGCCCCGTCATACTCGCGCCGGATCTCTTCGAATCGTTCCACTTTCGTTCTCCTGTGCAACCAGCCTCCCGATCTCGCTCCCCCTGCCGCAATCAGAGTAGCTGCCGATGCCGAAAGTCATCGATGAAGGGCGGATGGAAAGTCAGCGGCGGACTTTAACCTGCAAGCTAATTATGATGGAAAAGTTCTTCGACAACGGGGTGAAGCAACGGGCGTTTACTCTCCATTTGGGGCAGGATTGTCTTTGGGGCGTTTGGCCGTCCTCTTGTTGGACTTGGTTTGGAGCGCCTTCATTGGCTGCTCAGGGGCAGAAACAGCCATTAACCACGCGTCGAGCCCAAATTCAAGGCCGCTTGCCGGTTTGTTCTCGCCGAACACTAAAGCAGCTTCTAACGTCACGGCTCCATGTAGGAGCGCCCAAAGCGCGACAGACGCCTGCGGAGCTCGGTCCGACCCAGCAATTCGTTGCACCTGCTCGACAGTAAACGCCCAAAGGCTTTGGCGGAAGGTCGCATCGTGGTCCGGTGCGTGGAAACTCATCATCACCTGGTAGAAGTGACGCTTGTCCTTGGCGAACTTCATGTAAGCAGATGACATCTCGCGAATTGTGGTAACCGGTTCGCACCCGTCGGCGGCCTTCCTCAGCGCCACTTCCAGTTGTCGGGCAGCTTCGTTTGCTAGCGCAGCTTCCAGTGCTGAGCGATCGGAAAAGTAACGGTAGATTGCATTGGGCGCGAGGTCGAGGGAGGCCGCGAGCTTCCGTAACGACAAGCCGCGGATGCCTTTACGCGCCAGATCCTTGACTGCGGCCGAAAGGATAGTCTGGCGGTCTGTTTTTGATGGATAGGGCATGGGATTGACTATACTGTTGGCCCGCGTTCGAGGCTGGCTACGGCTTTGTGAGTCCGAGCATCTTGGCGAGCAGGGCGTCGACCATCCTTGTAGGAAGAAGTCTGGGCAGAGTCCAGTTCTTCAAACGTTGCGGAATGACTGCGTAGCGTGCCCTTGGTTTTGCCGCGCTGAGTGCCAGGTGGACGGCTTCGCCCAGACGCTCAGGGGATAAGCCGTTAGTACGTGCTTCGGTGACGGCGAATTTCTGGAATTCTGCACCGCCCCCCGATACTCGGTCGGCTTGAACTCGCTGAGATCTTCTTTTTCGCCCTTGTCGTACATCGCTGTGTTCACGGTGCCCGGTTCAATGATCACGACGTTAATGCCAAACAACATCAGTTCTCGCCGCAGCGCGTCCGACATTCCTTCGAGACCAAATTTGGAGGCGCTATAAGCACCGAGAAGCGGAATAGCAACTTTTGCGACGGTAGAGCTGATGTTCACGATTCGGCCGGTCGGACCCTGCCTCTTTTTATCCGTTCCCAAAAGATTCCTGTCGCCTATCATGGAGCCGACCTTCTGGGCAGCTTGATGTACAGCGTCGGCGTCCGTAATGTCCATCATGAGAGGCACGAAGCCGTTACCGAACTCTCTTTGCAAACGATCGGCGTCGGTCTGCTTGCGTACAGAGCCGAACACGCGAAATCCCTTTGAAATAAGGACCTTTGTGGTTCCCCAACCAATTCCGGTGGATACCCCGGTTACCACGACGTCTTTGCCGTTCGCCATCGCATTTCTCCTAAGATGGACACTGTCCATCTTCATAATATACACTGTACACCTTCGCTGTTACAGGTGTCAAGGCGCGCCCGACGATGACGGAAGCCGGGGAATAGCGCAAGGGTTCAGCGGAATCCGGCCCGACCTGTTTAGCCGAAATGCCCAGGAAACCGCCTGGAAGTCGAAGCCGAGTTGGTCTGTTCAACGTTCATTCGCTACACAGTGAGGCCCGTCACTGCGATTTGCCGTGCGCCGAATATGGCCATCCCTTGCGCCGAAGCGGGATCATGCCGACCCGTAGTCTTTCGGCTGGTGCGGGCGGAGGGACTTGAACCCTCACGGGCCTTGCGGCCCAACGGATGTTTATACCCGTCTACGGCTTTCGCCGCCCCTGTTCCCCGACTTTGAGCAGTTCTGCACCGCCGGTTTCCTGGCGGGCACTCAAGTTCTTTCGCTTAAGTCCGATGCGTCTGCCGATTCCGCCATGCCCGCACGGTTTCCAAGGTAGCGCGAACGACGACTGCCCCGAATCGGACTCTTAAGTCTGATAGGTTTAGCTGCCGCGTCGAAAACCTCTCCACGCCGCCGAGAGCACCGGGCCGATTGCCAATCGGCCGCAGGTTGGCAACCTGCCCTACAGCCGACTAGAAGCGGGTTACTTCGGTGAAGTGGAAGTCGTTGGCCTTCATGGCTGGAACTACCATGTCGAAGGCTTCTTCTCCGGAGGCGCGGGCGGCGGGGGACATCGATTCCACGTTTCGGAGCAGTTCGATGATGCCCTGGTTGAAGCGGAAGTTTTTTAGTCCTGCTACTACCTCGCCATCTTCGATTAAGAATGTGCCGTCGCGAGTCATGCCGGTCATGATCTTTTCGTAGGGATCCACGTCGCGAATGTACCAGAGACGGGTTACCAGGATGCCTCGATCCGTGGAGGCGATCATTTCTTGCACGGAGGATGACCCGCCCTCGAATACTATGTTCAGCGGAGCCTCGCCGATTTCGTTGGGCAGCGGGAAGCCGTGGCCCGTGGCTTTCACGCCTGCCTTGAGCGCACTGGCTCGCGAGTAGGTTAGCTCGCCGGGCACTCCCCGGTCTACCAGCTTTAGGCGCTTGCGCGGGACGCCTTCGCCATCGAATCCTGGACCGGATTGCAGCGGATGATACACGTCGTCGAGGATGGTGATGTTCTCGCCGAACAAGCGTTGGCCTATTCGGTCGGTGAGGAAGCTGCGCTGATCCACCAGGGCTGTCGCGCTAAAGTCGCCGAACATTTGACCTACTAGATCGAGTACGGCGGCTGGCTCAAGAACTACCGTATAGCGGCCCGGGGGCACCTCGCGTGGATCAGTGGATAGGCGCGCCTTGTCGCTGGCTGCTTTGGCGAGCGCGAGTGGATCCAGATCGGCCAGGCGTACGGCGGACGCTTTGGCCCAGCCTGAGCTATCGCCCGCCATTGCAGTGATCGAAAAATCGGCCATCGTTTCGGTGTGATAAGCTTCGACTCCCTCGGAGTTAAACATGGCTTGTGCAACCTGCTCCGTAGAGTAAATGCCTGCTGCGATTTGCGAACGCGACTCCACCAGCCGAATCACCTCCGCTACGGCTTTGGCTCGATGCTCAGGATCGGCGGTTGCCGTGGCTCGATCGAAACGATCCACGCTTGTGTATGACTCTGGCGAGTAGAGAGGCAA
The DNA here is from genome assembly GCA_025353235.1 of Bryobacterales bacterium. Taxonomy (GTDB): domain Bacteria; phylum Acidobacteriota; class Terriglobia; order Bryobacterales; family Bryobacteraceae; genus JANXQZ01. Next base: position 1,709 of record JANXQZ010001092.1, on the reverse strand, counting down.
CATGTCCGGGTCGGCTTCGACGGACTTGGCTAGCGCGATCGCTTCCTCCACTGCTCGCCGAACGGAAGACTCATCAAGCCGATTCGTGCTGGCCCGGGCGGTCTTATGATCTTTCTGAACGCGCACCGAGATCGCATGCGACTGCTCGTAAACATTTTGATGAATTGCGTTGTTGGCGAAGCGGGTGAGGGCCTCGGATTGGGAGCCGATGATCACCTCGACATCGCGGACGCCCAGCGAGCGGGCGATACGCTCGATCCGCTCGTAAGCTTGCCGGAACTCAGCCTGCATAACCGGCACCGACTTTGATGTTGCGGAAGCGCGAGGGGCTTGCGCCATGGCCCGTGCCGATCACCTGCTCGGGCTGGCCCTTTCCGCAGTTTGGCACGCCCCAGATGACCCAGTGTTCCCGATTCGCGATGGCCTCGCACGCATTCCAGAATTCGGTGGTGATTCCGCTGTAGGTAGGATTCTTCAGCATGCGTCCGCGCCTGCCGTTGCGGATTTCCCAGGCGACCTCACAGCCGAATTGGAAGTTGTAGCGCTTGTCGTCAATGGACCAGCTCTTGTTGGTCTCCATGTAAATTCCGTGATCGACGTTGAACACGTCGTCGAGGCTCTGCTCGCCCGGGAGGACGCTGACATTGGTCATGCGGATCATCGGGAGGCGTCCCCATCCATTGGCTCGCATGGTTCCGTTGGAGCGGTTCTGGCCGATTGCCTGGGCGGTCTCGCGCGAGGTCATGTAGCCGACGAATTGTCCGTTGCGGATGATGTCCGTGGACTGAGCTTCTACGCCTTCATCGTCGAAGGCGAAAGACCCCAGACCGTTCTCGTGCTGTTGCACGGTGGCGTCGCAGACGGCGTTGACGATGTCCGATCCATAGCGGAGGTTGTTGAGCTTATCGAGAGTGAGGAAGCTCATTCCGGCATAGTTGGCTTCGGAGCCGAGCACGCGATCCAGCTCGATGGGATGTCCGATGGATTCGTGAATTTGCAGCGCGAGTTGGCTGCTGTCCAGAATGAGATTGAACTCGCCTTCGGGGCATTGATCGGCTGAGTGCAGGGCGGCGGTCTCTTCGGCGATGCGCGGGGCGTTCTCGAGCAGGTTCAACTCTTGGATCAGCTCGTAACCCTTGAGTTGGTGCTGACCGCCGAACGAGTTGGGAAAGGAGCGCTTCTGAATTTCGCTTTCGCCGAAGCTGTAGGCGCTGAAGCCTGCTCCGCTGCTGGTGCGGGTCTGGTCTATTAGGCTGCCTAGGGACGAGGCGAAGACTTGGTGAGTACGGTCGAAGACCATGGCCGTTTCTGTCAGCGTGATTTTTGGGTGGCGGTGCAGTTCGTGGTCGATTTTAAGAAGGAGGCCGAGCTGTTCCTCGACGGAGATGGCGAAGGGATCGATGCGGCATTGGGAGGACCAGGTGGCTTCGTGCTTCGCCTCGGGAACCAGCGAGACGTCTGCCTTTTTTGCCATTCCACTGGACCGAGCGATGGACACGGCGAGCTTGGCGGCGGACTCAACGCCTGCTGTTGTTAGATCGTCAGTGGCTGCGAAACCCCAGCATCCGTTGACCAGAACTCGGATGCCGAGGCCTAGCGATTCGGAGCTCGAAATGTGGCCAATTTTGCCGCTCTTCGTGCTGAGATTGCGCGCGCGTTCTTTGATCACTCGCACATCGGCATACGAGACTTCGGGGCGCAGGGCCGCG
>JANXQZ010001083.1 GCA_025353235.1 Bryobacterales bacterium | reverse complement strand
GCCCCGTTGTCGAAAGGCCGCTGGTAGATGATATTGCTGTTGTAGTTAACGCCTGCGGAAAGAATGGAGAGCATGAACGGATTGCGAGCATTCAAGGGCAACTCGCGCACTTCCTGCTCGTTAATCAAGGTGCCGCGATCGGCCTTGGCAGTTTCGAGCATGGGCGTCTCGGCCGTAACGGTCACCTGTTCGGTCAAGGCGCCAATCTCAAGCGTCATGTTGATGGTGGCGGTCTGCCCTACTTCCAGCGTGAGACCGTCCCTGACGGATTTCTTGAAGCCGCTAGTCTCTACTGTCACGGTGTAGTTACCAGGTCGCAAGAACGGGATCGTGTAGCTCCCCTGAGTGTCGGTCACGCCCGTGGCTACCTCGTTGGTGTCGACGTTGCGGACCTGGACAGGCAGGTTCGGCATCGACGATCCGGACTGGTCCAGCACGCGGCCGGTCACCGTTGCCCGGAACTCTTGCCCCATCACAAACGCGGACAAGACAAAGCTCAAGCACAGACATTTCGTGGTCATGTGTCTCCCCCAACTTGCGGCCATGTGGAATGGCTTCTGAATAGAAAAGACTATAGCGAATATGTCGGATGGATTGCAAGTTTAACAATTCTTAAAATCAAGCCATTGACAAGCGGTTCGAGCGGATGGTAGGATTTTCACCAATCCACGTCTACGCGGCCAAACACTCGCTGCGGAAATCATCGCCTGGTTTGTCGATGATGCTCTTTGAAAACTTCTTCTGATTGGCATAAGGGGAAAATGTCATGAAATCGAACAAATTAGCTATCTTTGCGCTTGCCGTTCTCGCGCTGGTCGCGAGCGCGTCGGCTCAAACCGTCCAGGGCGTTGTTACCGGCACTATTTCGGATCCTGCATCGGCAGCGGTTCCCGGTGCCGAGGTCACTCTCACCAACGAGGGTACCGGTGTCGTGCAGCGCGACACGAGCGGCTCGAGTGGCGTCTACCGCTTCAGCCTCGTTCCGCCCGGCAGTTACACGCTGGATGTGAAGGCCAGCGGGTTCACCGAAAAGAAGATCACCTCCATCGTTGTCGATGCCAGTCAGACAGCATCGGTGAACGTCGCTCTGTCCGTCGGCTCAACCAGCACCACTGTCGAAGTGACTACCTCCGATGTGCTGGTCCAAACTCAGAACGCGGACCTTGCCACCACAGTCAACCTCAGAACCATCGAAAATACCCCGCTAATTGCGCGCAATATCTTTGACTTGGCCTTCTTAGCGCCCGCCATTACGCAGGGAATGAATGGAAATTATGCTTCCGGGGGCGCTCGCGAGTCGGGCACGGCGTTCCTGCTGAACGGCGCTGACAACAACAACAATTTCAACGAGGGGCTGTACAACGTGCAACCTCCGCTTGAGTCGGTAGCCGAATTCACCGTGCTCACCAACAGCATGAGCGCCCAGTACGGCCGTGCCAGCGGCGCGGTGGTAAGTGCCGTGCAAAAATCCGGCACCAATGGCTTTCACGGCGTCGCCTATGAATTCAACCGTAATCGCGCCTTCAGCGCCAACGATTTTTTCTCGAACAAGAACGCGCAGGACAAGCCGCAGTACAACCGCAATCAGTTCGGGGGCGAAATCGACGGCCCGATTTTCAAGAATAAGACCTTCTTCGCGTTCGCTTACGACCAGGTAACCCTGCACACCGGCACAAATCTCAGCCAGTACGTGCTAACGCCTAGCGAACTCGCGGCGACCAAGCAGGGTGCTAGCCCCATAGCGGCCAGCCTGCTTAGCAAGTACAATCCGATCACCTCCACCACGCCGTGCGCTGACCAAGCCGCTACCGCGCCCGAGTCGATCGGCCATCTGGCTTGTTTCAATACCTTCGACCCTTTCCTCGACCCGCAGAAAACTACTTCGGCCGCATCGATCACAATTTCAGCCCGAACGACCGCCTGACGGCCTCCCTCAATTTCACGCGCAGGAATCAGACCGATAAGTACAATGGCGGATTCGTGCAGGTGGGCGGCATCCCCACGGTCAACACGAATAATAATCACAACCTCTCGCTAGTTGAGACACATATCTTCAACCCCGCGCTGCTGAACGAATTTACTGTCGCCCATAACCGGCACCTCGCCAACTCGGTAGAAGGCAACGGCACTTCGGTGTCGCCCGAAATCATCATTGATGCTGCAAATTACGGGTCTAACCAGGTTGGGTTCGGACCCTACGAGGGTGGGCTGATTTCCAACTTCGCGCAGGATCGCTGGCAGATCCAGGACAACGTTAGTTGGACCAAGGGCACACATTCGTTCAAGATTGGGGGAAGCTGGCAATACGGCATTCTCTACCGCAATTGGGATTTGGGCTTGCCCGGCTATTACGAGTTCGGAAACACCACCGGTCCCCTCCCACAGAACGCTGTGAATGGAGATGGCGGCAAAGGCGTTCTCAATCCCAATGGAAGTATCGGCAACATTAACGATTCCAACGACAGCAATTTCCAGCACGATTTTCCCTACTACCAGGAAATCGCCATCGATACGCATACCGGCAAGCAGGCCAATGCGTACCGGCATTATGCCAGCAAAGACATGAATCTCTTTTTTAATGATGAATGGAAGGTATCGCGCCGCCTTACTTTGAATCTGGGCCTGCGCTGGGAGCGCTACGGCGCCCCTTACGAGATTAACGGCGTCTTGTCGACCTTCACCGATAAGACTCTTCCCTGTCTGAGCCAAACGTGCATCGCGAATGCGGTGGTGACACCAGCCCCCGCCTTTTGGGTCACTCGCAATAACGATTTCGCGCCCCGCATTGGCATCGCTTATGACGTATTTGGAACCGGAAGGACTTCGGTGCGCGCCGGTTATGGAATCTCCTACGATCGAATTTTCGACAACGTTTGGTCAAACGGAGCATGGAATCCCCCATTCTATGGTTTAGTCGATTTCGACGCCACCAATGGGGACAACATCTCTTATGCGAACCCCATTGCGGTCGGCAGTTCCTATGTGCCCGACTCTTTGCCCGGCGCGCGCGGAAGAGTTTCCGTGCGCACCGTCGAATACAACTTGAAAGATGCTTCGGTTCAAAACATGTTTTTCGGCGTGGAGCAGCAGCTCCGGCAGAATTTGCTGCTGCGAGTCAGCTATCAGGGTTCCCTAGGCCGCCATCTCGCACAGTTGAAAAACATCAATCGCGACGACGGTATCCGCTACAATAAGACTCTTGCGCTGCTTCGCCCCAATCCGCTCTATACAGGCTTCAACTATCGGTCTCAGGATGTAACATCGAGCTACAACTCGATGATCGCGGAACTGCAGAAACGCTTCAGCTCCGGCCTGCAATTTCAGTTCAGCTATACCTGGTCGAAGCTCATGGATTATGACTCGGATCTTTTCACAGGGGAAACGCGCAACGGAGCCTTCAGCAATCCCTATTACTTCGTGAGCAATCGCAACCGCCAAGCCGAGCACGCCGCCGGAAGCTTCGACCATACCCATGCTTTCAAGCTTAATTTCACCTATGAGATCCCCTTCCTGCGCGATCAGCAGCGCTTAGTCGGCAAAGTGCTTGGCGGATGGCAGCTCTCGACTTTCTATCAAGGGTACTCTGGCCACCCGTTGGAGGTCTACTCCAGCCGCGCGGCGAAAAAGGGTGACGCCCTCGATGCCAACGGCTTTCCCGAAAACATTGGCGGGGACTACAACCTTGATGGCTTAGCCAACGACCATCCGAATTTTACAGGCTCTAACTTTGGAGCAGTCTATTCCGGACACAGTCCTGCGGACGGCATTTTTACGGACAACAATCCGATTGGGTGCGGTGCGGCTGGGCAAGCTACCAGCGCTGCGGCAATTGCCGCCTGCAACAAAGCCAATGCCGTCGTCACGCCAAACCAGTTGTTTGTCAATCCAGGCGGGTACGGGGTGCGCTATGGAAATCTCGGACGGAACACCTTCCGGGGTCCCTGGTTCAACGGCCTGAATTCGTCTCTGTCGAAAAACTTCCATGTCACCGAACACGTGCGGCTGCAAGTCCGCGCTGAAGCAATCAATTTTCTGAACCATCCGAACTTTGATGGGATCAACACAAACTTGAATAGCTCGACATTTGGGCGGGCCCAGATTCTAGTCGGCGACTCCATCGCGCGCCAGTTCCAATTCGGCGCTCGATTCGTCTTCTAAAACGTCTCGATTCAAGCAGGTAAAGGGTGCATGGGGACGGCTCCTGCACCCTTATAGCCGGGTTTACTTCTTCTCCGCTTTGGCCATCTCCCTGTGACCAGCAGCGAGTTGGCGTGCTTCTTCGGCCGAGCTCTGAAGATTCTTGGAAAGAGAGTCGCAATGCTCCACCGACCGTGAGCTTCCCGGGTGCTTTGACGCAGCCGGGTCTGGACTCTTTTGGTAGTAGCCAGCCATCTCACTATGGTCCTTTGCCTCTGCGTCATACCTTGCGGCTTCGGCATCGAAGTATTGTGCGATCCGCTCGTGATCTGCCATGGTATGCGCGTGGACGATCAAATTCTTTAGTTCAGTCTTGCTCAAGGACTTTTCCTTCGCGCCTGCTGAAACGGACATTACAGCAGCCATCGCGAATATAATCGTCCCGATCAAATGCTTCCGCATGTGCTTGCATCTCCTTTTTACGTCTTGGATTGCGGCGCGAGCGGTCACAACGTGGTTTCCAGCCATCCCTAAAGAACGATGACTTTCTTGGTATTCGCGTCAGCCACTTGCCAGGAGCACGGCGAGGGCCGTTCGCGCGATTAAGTATCAATGAGGATTCGAACTAAGAAATGAATACTGGCGCGAGCAGCGCCTGAGTGCTATCGCGCAGCATCTGCGCGATTTGGCGCAGCCCACCAAGAAAATTAGACTACAACCCCGCACAACTGCAATCGCTGTGTCCCAATCTTCGCAAACGTCGCCTTTGCCTTTGATTTCTGGAGCCGGAATTGTGTCGGCGTAAGATTCAGCTCCTCGCAGATCTGCTCCTTCGTCTGCTCGTCGATGTAAAATCGTGCCAGCAAATCCTTGTCCCGCAGCGGCATGGAATTGAGGATCTCCCTGGCGATTGATCGGCGCTGCCGGGAGTACGTGCTCGACTCCAGGTTCATGCGCCGATCCGGCGGGTTCAAGCCATCCAGAGGAACGGACCGTCTCCGCTGGAACGAGCGCCTCTCAATCTGATCGTAGGTGTAGAAGCGCGTGACCGTGGTCAGGAATGGGATAAGCCGCTCCGGATCGCGCAACTTGCCCGTCTTAATCGCCTGGGCGACGGTGACGAAAATGTCGTGGACCTTATCCAGCAGATCCTGATCGCCGAGTTGCCGCATCAAAAAGAAGGTGAAGTTCTTGGCCAGCGTGTACAGTTCTTCGAGCCCGGATGGATGGCCGTGCCTGACCCGCTCTACCAGCTCGGCAAAGCGGCCGGAGGGAGCCTCGGGACACGGAGCGCTCGGGACCGCCGTTGAGGCGTTGGTGAATTGGATTGTAGCGTTCAAGTCTCAAATATAAGATTCTTAATTCAAATACGGAATTCAGTAGAATGTGTATTTGTAAATTTCATCTCCCGTAGGTCCCCTTAGATTTCTGAGGGTACGGCTAGGGAACGCGCACCGCGCAGCCTGTTGTAGAATACGGTTTGCAGAAGATTAAATCATCGTAATGCTGGGGAACGAGCCAGGACCAATCCTTCGATACCTGTCCGGGATCACGCACATGGGTGGAGAAGCGCTTCACTCCATGATTGCGGCGATTCCGCGCGAGGATTGGACTGTCTCCCGGAATTCCTGGGGCATTGACGATTTTTGGACAAACTACGGTTGGCTGATCACGACCTCGCTATCGATGATTCTATGCTATTTATGGGCCATCCCGAACGCTGGTGTGCTCCTGCTGATTGCGGTGGTGCATTCCGTTTTCGTCGGAGGGTACCGCACTGGCTTGTCCAGCGCGAGCTTAGCAACGCTCTATACGGCCATTTACTCTTCGAACCCGGACCAATTGTTCCGGTACAGCGGCGAGGGCTGGCGTGGACTGGTCGGGCTGGGATCGGCTTGTTACGGAACGGTATTCCTGATTATGTACTTGCGGCGTAGGGACGCGCGAACGGCGCAGGAAGCGGCGGAGCGCATTCGGTCGGCTGACATTCGCGAAGAAAGCGAAGCCCGCTTTCGGGTGATTGCCGACGCGGCTCCGGTCCTGCTTTGGATAGCCGACCCGCGCGGCAAGCGAATTTTTTTCAATCAACTGTGGCTTAGCTTCACGGGCACGACTTTGCAGGACCAACTGGATCAGGGCTGGCAGCGCAACATTCATCCCGAAGACACTGCCGAGGTCCTCCGGCGTTATGCTACTGCGGTGAGGAACTGCGAGCGCTTCGAAGCCGAGTATCGAATTCATGACGCGCACGGAGAATATCGGTGGGTTCAGGACTTCGCCATGCCTCAATTTGGCCTTGGCGGAGAGCATCTGGGGTATCTAGGGTCCTGCGTGGACCGCACGGAGCGCAAACGCGTGGAGCGGGCTCTTCACCAGCTTTCGGGCAAACTACTAGGGCTGCAGGACGAAGAACGCAGGCGAATCTCGCGGGAACTGCACGACACCACCGCCCAGAATCTCGCAGTACTTTCTATGAATCTTTGCAGCGTTAAAGAGGCGACCAAAATCCTCGGCCAGAAGACGCGCGAAGCGGTCACAGAAAGCCTATCGCTGGCCGAACAATGCTCGCGAGAGATCCGAACGCTCTCTTATCTGCTGCACCCGCCGCTGCTCGACGAACTCGGTTTAGTTTCAGCCCTGCGCGCTTATACAACCGGATACACGCAGCGCACGGGAATTGGCGTGGAGCTGAAGATGGCCGAAATCGGTCGCCTTCCGGGCGAGATTGAGACCACCGTCTTTCGCATTGTGCAAGAAGCACTGACCAACGTCCATCGGCACTCAGGCAGCATCAGTGCGGAAATTCGGATCGTTCGCGATCCCAAGGACGTGCGCCTGCAAATCAGCGACGAAGGACGCGGTGTTCCTCCTGACAAGCTCGATTTGATTAGCGAGGGGGCGAACGTCGGTGTTGGAATCGCCGGGATGCGTGAGCGGGCCATTCAGTTGGGCGGTCAACTCAAGGTGGCTTCCAGCAGCCGAGGCACAACAATTACTGCGATTCTGCCCATGAAGGAAGCGGCTTGAGCAAGGTAAAAATCCTAGTTGCGGACGATCACGAGATCGTGCGGCGGGGACTGCGGGCGCTGCTGGAAGCGCAATCGCAGTGGGAGATTTCGGCGGAGGCTGTTTCTGGTCGCGAGGCGATCGAGATGGCGAAGCAAACCACGCCCGATGTCGCCATCCTGGATGTGAGCATGCCGGAACTGAACGGACTGGAAGCCACGCGGCAGATTTTGAAGGCGCTCCCGCAGACCGAAATCCTGATCCTCACGATGCACGAGAATGAGCAGATTGTGCGCGAGGTGTTAGACGCGGGTGCGCGTGGCTACGTGCTGAAGTCGGACGCCGGGAAGGATCTGGTCTCGGCAGTGGACGCGCTCTGTCAGCATCGGACTTTCTTCTCTTCCAAGATATCGGACATGCTGCTGCACACGTATTTGCGTCATTCCGACGACAAGAAGGTCAACGAGGTTCCACGCGGGCGTTTGACGGCGCGCGAGCGTGAGATCGTGCAGTTGCTGGCTGAAGGGAAGAGTAACAAGGAGGTGGCGACCTCCCTGAACATCAGCATCAAAACGGCTGAGACGCATCGAACCAATATCATGAACAAGCTGGATTTGCGCTCCATCACGGAACTGGTTCGGTATGCGGTGCGCAACAACATCGTGGAACCGTAGCGCGGGCTCTCCGTTTGGTAGGATTGGGTCATTAACGGAGAGTAGATGCCAGATAATTCCTTCGACATTGTTTCCAAAGTCGATCTTCCCGAAGTGAGCAATGCGATTCAACAGGCCACTAAGGAATTGATCACGCGGTATGACTTGAAGAACTCCAAATCCGACATCCAGTTGGATGAAAAAGAGAACAAGATCAAGCTCGCTAGTTCGGATGAGTTCAAGCTGAAAGCAGTTGTCGAGATTCTGGAACAGAAGCTTGCCAAGCGCGGCGTGCCTCTGAAGAATCTTACCTTCGGGACCATCACCACTTCGGCTGGATCGAGCGTTCGCCAGGAAGTGACGCTGCTGGTGGGGATTCCCATTGAGAAGGCGCGCGATATCGTGAAGACGATTAAGGACAGCAAGAAAAAAGCGCAGGCCTCCATTCAGGGCGATCTGGTGCGGGTAGCTGCGAAGGATCGCGATACGTTGCAGGAAGTGATTGCGCTGTTGAAGGGTCGCGATTTTGGGATCGACATGCAGTTCGTCAACTTCCGCACGAACTGATGGCGCGTCGGATTGAGTCGCTGCTGTTGGACGGCCCGGCAGGAAAATTGGAGGCGCTGCTTGAAGAGCCCGAAGATCGGGAGCCGCGCGAAGCGGTACTGGTCTGCCATCCTCATCCGCTGCATGGCGGGACCATGCACAACAAGGTGGTCTACCGGATTGCGCGAGGCTTGCGTCGGACCGGGGCCGTTGTGTTGCGCTTCAACTATCGCGGGGTGAACCTGAGCGAGGGGAAGCATGACTTCGGCAACGGCGAGACTGAGGATGCTCGTGCCGCTTTGCAGGTTTTGCGGAGCCGTTATGCCGACCTGCCGTACGCGATCGCAGGGTTCTCGTTTGGTTCCAGGATCGCTTTGCAACTTGGTTGTGAGTTGGGCGATGCTCGGCGACTGATTGCGGTCGGTTTTCCGGCGAAGTATCGAGCCAGTTCGGAGCTTGGCCAGTGCCTCACGCCGCGCACTTTTATCCATAGTACTCAGGATCAGTTTGGGTCGGTGGAGGAAATGCAGGCGTATTTCGACTCGCTTCCGGGTGAGAAAGAATTGATCTGGGTGGAAGCGAATGATCACTTCTTCGCGGGGGCGCTGGACAAGTTCGAAGAGGCCGTGATGAGATCTTCTTTGGCTCGGGTACCATGAAGTAATCAAAG
>JANXQZ010000345.1 GCA_025353235.1 Bryobacterales bacterium | reverse complement strand
ACCAGCTTAATGTGTCCTTGCCGCGTCCGCAGAGCCCGGGCAGCCCCCATCGCGCTAGATTCATTCGACGCAAAGATACCGTCTACGTCAGGGTGAGCCGCCAACATGTTCTCCGAAACCGTCATGGATTGAGCGAAGTCTGCCATGCCAAACCGCTTATCGATAATTTGAATGCCGGGAGAATCCTTCTTGATGGTGTCCTCGAAACCCTTCTCGCGCGCCTCGGTGGATGCCGCTCCAGGCTGCACAGCGACCACGAACACGGTACCCCTCCCATTCAAAATCTTTCCCATGCGTTGCGCCGCCATCTGTCCAGCCTCGTAATTGTTGGTGGCCACCTGCGAAACAAACTTATCCGTGTCGACTGGCGAATCGAAAATCACCATCGGGATGTTCTGTGCCGCGGCGCGGTCCACTACGCTGACCATAACCTTCTTATCGATGGGCGCGAGGGCGATGGCATCCACATGCCGATTGATCATCGCCTCTACGATTTGCAACTGGCCGGTATAGTCCGTTTCCGTCGCCGGACCGTTCCACACCAAATCAATGCCGCTTTCCTTAGCAGCCTTCGCCGCACCCGCATGCACTGACTGCCAAAACAGGTGCGCCCTGCCCTTGGGAATAACCGCGATCACCTTTTTGTGATCGCGGTTGCAACCTGCCATGCCTGCGCACAGCAGGAAGAACAAGGCAAACGCCTTGTTCCTATTTTTTGACATAGCCCTGAACGTAGATGGCCTTGAACCCGCCGTGATCGGCTTCGGTCCCATTCACTTCCATGATGTGGGCGAAATGATCGACGGCAGCTTGGCGGATGCTTGCTTGCCCGTCGCGGCGCGGATCGTGCTCCTCTTCCATCAGCATGTAGACCGTTCCGTTCTGCGTGAGCAGCCCGATCGGCTGGTTATTCTGAACGCACTTGGTGCCGCAAGCCTTGTGCTTTTCGCCATGCTTGCCGAGTTGGAGGTAGCAGGAAAGATCGATGATCTCGCCTGTCGCCGTGATCTGCTTGCCCGGCTGCGGCTTCTTGTCCACACCCGCACCGATGGTGGTGTCCGTCCAAGGCTGGGCCGGTTTATCTCCCAGCGTTCCCATTGGTTTATCGTAGCTACCGGCATCGGCTGCCACGGTCATTTCCGGATGCAGAATCGCTCCGGAACCTTTCTTGGGTTTCTCGGGCGCCTGCGCCAGAATCAAGCCAGCCGCCGCTATCAGTGAAATCGAACTCAAAAACATTTTCATAAGTTGTGTCCTGCCGTCTCCACAATTATCGCCGAGCGCTCAGCCTCGAACGCTGGCGGCCTGAATTCTTTTCACAAGATCTTCCATCCGAGGTTCTGCGGACCAATTTTGCACTGGAAACTAGCATACTTGGTTTGGATCCAGAGTGTATCCTGGGCGTGTGACGATGAAGGTCCAATTTTTGTACTTTGACGGGTGCCCAAATCACGAACCCGCTTATGAGCGGCTGCGCCAGGTAATACGCGAAGAGGGTATCTCCGTAGAAGTCGAGCAAGTGGAAATTTCGAATGAGGCGGCTGCGGACAAATTTGGTTTTCTGGGTTCTCCCACCATACGGGTGAATGGAGTAGACATCGAGCCCGCGTCGCGCGAGATGCAAGGCGCCAAGTTGGCATGCCGCCGCTATAGCGGAGGAGGGATGCCTTCTGCGGAACTGATCCAAGCCGCGCTGCGCGAGGCCCAATGTCAGGCAGAGTGAATTCGGCCGCTGCCAGCCTGGCGGCGATCGGGAGCGTTCTTGCGGCGTCGACCTGCTGCCTGCCCATCTTCCCATTCGTGTTTGCAGCGGGTCTGGCCGGGAGTTCGGCTCTTCTCGCGGCCTTGCGGCCTTACTTGCTCGCTCTTTCGGTCGTGTTGATTGCGTACGGCTTCTATCAAGCGCGGCGCGCAACAGAATGCAAGTCCCGCCCCAGCATCGTCAACTCGGTTCTGCTTTGGAGTTCGGCCTTCTTTGTCGGCATATCGATTCTCTTTCCGCAGGTGCTTGCGAACCTGGTGGCGCGGTGAATCGAAAGCGCACCCTCATCGCCGTTGGAGTTGTCGGCCTCGCAGCCATCCTGTTCTATTTCTACGGTGGACATCGGGTTCCCGTCGGCCAGCCGGAGCTTGTATACCTTACTCCCGATACTATCCCGGACATGAAAGCTGCTTTCAACTCCGCGCAGAGGGACATTCGCGTGCTGCTGCTTCTCTCTCCGACTTGAACAAAGTGTCTGCAGGGGGCCTCTGCAACTGAGCGGTTATTGCAAGAGTTCACCGGGAAACCCGTCCGCGTGTTCGTGGTGTGGGAACCGGTGCTAGCGGCCGATTGGAGCGCACCCGCAACAGCGGCGCTGATAAGAATATCCGATGCGCGTGCCGCTCAGTTCTGGGACAAGCAACGGCTCGTTTCCCATCGCTTGGGTGAGCACGATCATGAAAGCATCGTTTGGGATCAGATTTCTGTCTATGCACCAGGCGAGCTTTGGGATGTC
>JANXQZ010000993.1 GCA_025353235.1 Bryobacterales bacterium | reverse complement strand
ACCGTAACGCCGCCTGGATGTTGCCCGTCTGCCGGAGCAGATTCAACTTGGCCTTCTCGAGCGTATGTTGCGAATCGTAGTAAGCCATCCATTTCTCCTGCTCCATGAAGCGCGCTTCATCCACAGCCTGGCGCGTCGTTCTGCCCTCGGCAAGCTGATCGAGCACAACCCTCACCTGTTCCCGTGCAACTTCAAGATCCAGCTTGGCGAAATCGAGTGCAGACTCGGCTCGCTTTACATCCTGAAAGCCTTTGCGGGTGTCCAGCATTGTATGATTTCGAAGATCGTTCATCTGCGTGCGAATCTTTGCCAAGTCGGCTTCCGATTGTGCCTCCAGGCCCGAAGGAGCCGCTCCCACCAACAGCGGAACCTTAATAGAAACGCCCAACTGACCGTTGTTCCGAGAGAACCTGCGGAAGAAGTCCTGATAATTCTGCTTGGAAAAGAGAGCGTACTGCGCCACTAAATCAAACTGCGGGTACCTCTGCGCCCGATGCGACCTGACCTCGAAATTCTTCGCCTGCATCTGCGATTGCATGCGTCTCAGATCCTTGCTATTCTCCAGCGCGGTTTGGATGCAGGCCTCTTCCGTGTCCGGGGTCTCGGGCTTGAAGCTGTCGTCCTCTATAGGCTGAACGCGATCTCCCGCTGGAAATCCCAGGATCACCGCCAGCGATTCTTGAGCGTAGTCCGCATCCGAAACCGCTCCCAACCGGCGCTGCCGGGCACGCGCCAGATCCAGGTCGGCGCGCTTGGCGGCCAGCGGAATGTCCCGCCCTTCATCCACTCGCAACCGGACCGATTCACTCATTCGCTCCTGAGCCTGCACCTCCTGCTGCAAGGATTCGACGACGGTATGATACCGATGCGCGTCCAGAAATAACGATGCCGCACGATACGCGATGTCGTCGGACTTGCTGGCCGTGTCGATCCCGGCTCCACGCGCATTCTCACGAGCCTGCGCCAGTTCATAGCTGCGTGGCCGATTGAAGAGCGCCATCTCCGTGCGCGCCTGGAAGATAGAGGGCGCGGAACCCTCGATACTGTTCGGATATCCGCTGGTGAAGGCCAGTCCGCTGCCGCCGTAGATCTTGGGCACGAATGGATCCTTCGCAATGCGAATCCCGGCCCGTGCTTTCTGTTCGTCCAGCCGGCTCAAAATGAGTTCGGAGTTTTGATTCAAGGCGGTTTGGACCACCTGCTTTAAAGTGAGCGAATGCGTCTCCGCCCATGCCGTTGTGAAGCCGAACATCCCGAAAAGAAAAATGACGGCTTTCTGTTTTTGCACGCTACCATGATAGCGTCGAGGCTCAAAAAGGAGAGTTGTGATCATAGCTCACGCGGGAAGGCGGATCGACGCGGCCGAAGCAAACCCGCCAAGGTTTCCACTGAAAAACGTCGAGCTGGTTCGCCAGCGCGTCCGCGCGATGTTCAAATCCCACGCGGCCGTGGCCCTGGTAAGCGCGGCTGCATGTGGCGCGGATCTCATCGCCTTGTCCGAAGCGGGGGCTCTAGGATTGAGG
>JANXQZ010000978.1 GCA_025353235.1 Bryobacterales bacterium | reverse complement strand
GATGAATCCATCCAGATAATGTCGAGCGGGATCAGAGTTTGAAACATCCAATAGCTGAAGCTGCCGGAGCCTCTATGCATGAAAAGCATTCCGTGATCGGGTGCCAGGGCCGTGCGAAACATCAGCCCGCGCAGCATGTCGGTGGCATCGAACATGGTTTCCGCCCGGATGATTTGGCCGCCCGGCAGGGTGACATCTTGCGTGTGGATGTCCTCCACGGTGGAGGGTTTGGTCCCGCCGCAACCGCACAGCAAGAGCGCGGGAAGTAGAGCGAAATGCCGCATGAACTAAAATGGTAATCGAACCCGCACGACAGATGCTCTGGAATCGACTTCGCCTTAGTCTGGAGATGATCAAGTTCGAACACTCGGTGTTCGCGCTTCCCTTTGCGTTGACTGGGGCGCTTCTGGCTTTTCGGGAGGTCCATGCCGGGTTTCAATTCGCGGCGGTGAAAGCGCTTTGGATCGTGGTGGCAATGATCGGGGCGCGATCCTCCGCTATGGCGTTCAATCGCCTTTTAGATGCGGAAATCGACGCCAGGAATCCGCGCACCCGCATGCGCCATCTTCCAGCCGGGCTGCTAAGTTCGAGCTTCGCCGGTTGGTTCGTTGTGGGATCCGTGTTGGTCTTTCTGTTAGCGGCTTGGGAGTTGAATCCGCTGTGCCTGATGCTGGCTCCTGTGGCAGTGGCGGTCGTGTTTTTTTATTCGTATACAAAGCGGTTTACGTCGCTTTCTCATCTAGTGCTTGGTTTGGCGCTGGGGATCGCGCCTGCGGCCGCTTGGATCGCGGTTACCGGATCTCTGGATGCCCGCATTCTCTGGCTTACGGCTGCGGTGACTTTCTGGACGGCAGGCTTTGACATCATCTATGCATGTCAGGATCATGAGTTCGATAGCAACGAGGGGCTGTTTAGTATTCCTCGTCGATACGGGATCAGCGGGGCGCTCTGGATCTCTCGGGCTTTTCATGTGCTGATGGTGGTGTGTCTTGTGGAGCTTGTCTCTAATTACGATTTGGGATGGCTGAGTATCGTCGGGATTTTGGCTGTCGTCGCGCTCTTGGTGTATGAGCATAGCCTGGTCAAGCCGGACGATTTGACGCGCGTAAATGCGGCCTTCTTCACCGTGAATGGTTACGTAAGCGTATTATTCTTCGTGTTCTGGGCGGCCGACATGTATCTCTTGCGGGTGAAGGTTTAACTATGCAGATGTTTTTTGAAGATCAGCGGCTTGGACCGATTGCCGAAAAGGTCGCAGCCGGAAAAAGGCTGGATTTCCAAGATGGAGTGACACTCTACCGCACGTCGGATATCTTAGGTGTCGGGTATCTCGCAAACATTGTCCGCGAACGCAAGAACGGAAATATTACGTACTTCAATGTGAATCGCCATATCAACCCGACCGACGTCTGCGTAGCGAGTTGCAAGCTGTGCGCGTTTGGCAAGCATAAGAAGGATCCCAAAGCTTACACGTGGTCGCTGGACGAGATCTGGCACCGGGCGGCCGAGGGTTGGACGGAAGCCATCACCGAATTTCACATTGTCGGCGGACTGCATCCGGAGTTGACTCTCGATTGGTACTGCGAGATGCTTCGCGGCCTCAAGAAGCGTTTTCCCGAAGTGCATTTGAAAGCTCTGACCATGGTGGAAGTCGGCTATCTTTCGCAGAGAGCCAAACTGACAATTCGAGAGACTCTGCTGAAGTTGATGGATGCAGGCTTGGACTCTCTTCCCGGTGGCGGAGCGGAGATCTTCAACGAGCGCGTGCGCCGCATCATTTGCGATCACAAGATCGATGGCGATCAGTGGATAGACGTGGCGCGGACCGCTCACAAGCTGGGCTTGCGATCCAACTGCACCATGCTGTACGGCCATATCGAAACTGAAGTGGATCGCGTGCATCATTTTTTGAAGCTGCGGGCTTTGCAAGACGAGACCGGTGGATTTCAAACTTTCATTCCTCTGGCGTTCCATCCGGAGAACACGGCTCTGCATCATGTGCCTAAGACGAGCGGGTTCGATGATTTGCGAGCGATTGCTGTTTCGCGCCTAATGCTCGACAACATTGATCACATCAAGGCCTACTGGATCATGATGTCGCCCGGTGTGGCGCAGATCGCCTTGCGCTTCGGGGCTGACGACATTGATGGAACCGTCGTGGAGGAGAAGATCTACCACGACGCGGGCGCCACCACGAGTCAGTCTCTGCGGCGCGGCGATCTGTTGCGGCTCATTCGCGAAGCAGGCCGGGACCCGGTGGAGCGCGACACCCTGTATCATCCCGTGACGCGCACCGAGTCGGCCTTTACGGTATTGGTGTAGCGCTCGCTGCAATCGGAATCGAAATCGTATTACTCAGCACTCCGTTGACTCGCACCTGCAACGTAGAATTGACGACCTTCGTGCGCACTGTAACCATGCCTGTGGCACCGGCTGCGGCACCGGACCAGTCCGGTTGCAGCACCTGATCGCCAGCTAAGATGTCGACTGGGTCGGCCACCGCCGGAGCCGGATCAAAGGGAAAGAAGCCGTCAATCACCGGCGAAAGATAAGGGCCGAACCCCGTACCCGAAACGCTGATGGTTTCTCCGAGCACTGCTGGCTTGTCGGCGGTCACGGGCGTTCCATCCTTATGAGTCGCGCTTGGAAAGAGCCCCGGCGCGTTGCGAGACACCGAGAAACTACCGCTGACGTCGGGCTGACCCTGCGAATGGACTTGCAACGTGTAATCTCCGGTCGCGAGGTCGGAAGGAAGCTGGGCCACTATCTGTTGCGGCGAGACAGATACCAACGGCAACAATCGATCGCCAATAGTGACTGTCAGGTTATCCAAAGTCTGAGCCAGAGGATTGGTCCGGCCTACCAAACTGTCTGGCGCAAGGCTCTCGCCAAAGATCGCGATCAACGATCCCGGAGCCACCGTGGAAGTCGGCGTGTCTCCGGCGGCGTTCTTCACTCCAGCAGGCGAAATAAAGGGAATGCGATCCAGCAGAGCCGTGATCGAGCGAGGCCCCGATATCGTGAGCGATCCCGCCGGATAGGTGCCGCTGAGATCCCCGCCCCACCGTCGAAATTTAAATCCTGGCTTTACCTCCACAGCGATGCTGACCAAGGTATCTGCTGGGTAGAACATGTCGGGAGACGCCGGATCCAACCTGAAATCCACGCCATTCGCCGGATCCGAGCCAGCGGAGAGCCGGTACGAGGCTGTGTAGCTTGCGGTCAGCGTCTGCGTGTCGGCGTTAATCGTGTAGGTATGATCGGCGGCTCCGCCATCGGACCATGCAGCCAGATCGAGGCGAGCGCTGTCCGAGAGTTGCATGGACACTGGCGCAGTGACGCGCACCGTGCTTCCGTTAGCCTTGTCGATAGTACACGGGCTTTGGCAGTCAGCGCCGTCCACCTGAATCTTTAATCCTGGCGGCGAACTCTGAACCTGCACCCGGCTAAGTCCATCGTAAACGGCGATCATGCGAAATCCCGAATCGACCGCAGTTTGGTCCATCGTGACGGTTTGGGCTGGATCCCCGCTATTTGACCACCCGCGAAATGTAAACTTCCTTCCTCCTGCATCGGTCTGTTGCGCGGGCGCACTTACTTGATGACTGGAATTTATGGCCCAAACGAAGTTGTAGGCCGGCCAGTTAGTCCGGCCGTCCACGGCCAATTTCAGTCCCGTTGGGGTGGTCACAAAGCTAGCCTGAGCGCCACGCACGAACTTCACAAAAACCTTATCGGGCGTCGACGTGAAAAAGTCCGTAGTGTAAACCGCGTTCTGTCCCTGCCCGACACCCCAGGAATCAAACACCCAAGTCTTGCCGAATAAATCGATTTGCGGCGTGGCAGCACCTACCAAGTGAGCCGACCCGGGCGCGAAGTCAAAGTCCCCAAAGCACAACGGCAATATTGTCGGTGGTCCTAAAGTGGGAAGACTCTGATTGCCTGAGCATGTGGAGCCCGGCGGGTCGTCCGAACTTCCGGTAACAACGGGCGTCCGATCTACCAATACCTGCAAACCGAGCGGCATCGTTTCAAAACGAACTCGTTTAGCCGGGCTAAACCGCGGAACCAATGTCACCGGACCGTTGAGCACATAGGTGCGCAGGTAAGCATCGGGCGACCCCAGGTTGCTCGACCATCCAAGGAACACGAACCCAGGATAGGGGAACGCGTTCAGAGTGAGCTTGGTTCCTGCCGGGGCATAGATGATCGCGCTATTCCAATAACACTGGCCGCTGATATACACGAGCCCCACGCGGAGGTCCGGAGGCGCGCTTCCCGGAGCGCCACCGCAATTCGCTGTCGGCACCGGCGGAGCGTCCATAAAGTTGAGCAGAATTCGATATGCGACCACCACGTCCATCTTAAGAGAAGTCACGTTCGGATCGGCTGTGACGATCTGCGTTCCGTCCGAGCTTGGAAGCAGCAATCCCTGGTTGTCTGTCCAGGAAGTCAGAGTATAAGCGACATCTCCGTTTGAGGAAATCTGAGAGAAGGTGGGAGCAGAAGGATTGGCACTGGTCACTGGCGGGGCCACGCCGTCCTGGATAAATCGGACGATGTGCTTGCTTCCAGCGGGCCATTGAAAACTCGCAGCGCTGATATACACCACCCCGTCAACGGAAAACCTCGCACCCGCAGGCTCCGAGTAAACTCGAAAGCTCACCGTCGAAGGCGTCTGCGCATGGACTGCCGGAATATATAAAAGCGCCGCTAAAAATAGCAAAAGCCGATTTGAGTGCGAAAAAATGCTCACGCACCTCAAATCGGCTGAATACCGCGATTGCTTTAATTACTTTTCTGACGAAGATGCAACCGGCTTGGACGTCTCGCTTTTCTTCGATGACTCCGAAGAGCCGCTGCTCTCTGATGAGCCTGAAGACTTTGACTCGCTCCCCGACTTCGATTCGCTCGACTTGGAATCGCTTCCCGCCTTCGAATCCCCGGACTTAGAATCGCCGCTCGACTTCGAATCGCCTTCCGACTTCGACTCGCCTCCGGGCTTGTTCGATCCATTCGGACCCGAACCCGATTTGGCGTAATCGGTAACATACCAACCCGTACCTTTAAACTGCAGGGCCGAGCGCGAAATCAACCGATGCACCAGACCCCCACACTTGTCGTGAACCGTTAGCGGCTCATCGGAGAAGCGCTCAATCAATTCAAATACATCTCCACATCCATCGCATTTGTATTCGTAAAGCGGCATCAACTCACTCTTTTGGAAATCAGCGCTGCGGTTCAGGAACTGCAGCGGCACCGGACCGGCTGGCAACCTGAGGCTTGCCGCTGGTCACAACTTCAATCGCTTTCTTCAGCAGCAAATCTTCCGTCGGCTTCGTTTGCGGCTCCACCGCAGGCGCCGCATCGTCGTCGGTATCCGCTACTTGTTCGGCTTCCACTAGCGGCACCGAAGGCGTAACACCCGTGTCCTGTATTGCTTTGCCGCTAGGAGAGTAGTACTTCGCCACCGAAAGGATAACCGCAGACCCGTCGTCCATCGTGATCGCTTTGCGCACGGATGCGTTCCCGTAAGTGCGTTCCCCGATCACTTCCGACCGTTTATCGTCCAGCAAAGCTGCCGAAGCAATCTCCGCGCCGCCCGACGTGCCGCGGTTCGTAATCACGGCCAGCGGCAATCGGCTCACATCCTTGGCGGGATTAGCTTCGAAATCATGGCGCGTTGTTTTCTGTCCCTGCGAATAGGCGATCAAACCTTTATCCAGGAAGAGGTTTGCCAGAGCAACTCCCTCCTCCGGCGTTCCCGTAGAACAATGCCTCAGGTCGAGCACCAGCTTTTTGGCACCCTGTTTCTGAAGGTCCTGAACCTTGGCAGCGATATCCGGAACGCTTCCTGCCAAGCTTTGCACCTGGATCAATCCCACGCCCTCGGGCATCAACTTCGCCGTCACCGGGGGGTATTTGATCATGGCGCGGGTCAAAGTGACTTTCTGCGGCTCCGGCTTCCGGAAACGCAGGATGCCTAAATCCACCGTGCTACCGGAATCTCCACTCAGCAGGATCTCGGCAAACGCCAAAGGCATATCACGAGTAGCTACCCCGTTGATTGTCTCGATCACATCAGTTGTAGAAAGGCCGGCTTTGGCCCCCGGCGAGCCGGGAATCGCGTCGACAATTCCAACGTAACCGAACTTCTTCGAGAGGATTAAACCAGTCCCCGCTTTGGTCTGCTCTTTGCTTTTCAAGTACTGCTTGTATTGATCCGCGTTGAGGTAACTGGCATAGGGATCAATGGATTCCAGCAAGCCGTTCACCGCGCCCAGCGTTACGCTTTTCATGTCCGGCTCTTCCACGTAGTCGCTCTTGATCCTCGAAAGGACCTCGGTATAAACGGCTAAGTGGCGGTAGGTATCTTCCGGAGATGCGCTTCGGCCATGCACGGCGCCCAGCAAAAGCAGGAGCACAAAGAGCGAAGATGTTGAAACGACGACAATCTTGAAACGACGATTCATAGGGAGGCTCGAGTGAAATTAACCTAATTTCAGTATATATGGACGCGGCTCATCCGAGTAGGCGTTTCTCAAAGTTGCGGATCCGATGCTTTAATGAAGATTATGGGCTCCGTACCGATCTCCCGCCGCGCGCTTCTTTTGGGGGCATGTGCGGCGACGCGAGCATGGCCTGCAAGCACTGTCACTCTCACTCGCGTCCCTGAAGGCGGGCTCCAACCGCAGATCGCGACGGATCCGAACGGAGGGATTCACCTGATCTACTTCCGGGGCGAGCCTCTCGCCGGCGATTTACTGCATGTAAAATCCAGCGACGGCGGGCGTACTTTTTCGTCGCCAATTAAGGTGAATACCCTGCCGCGAGCCGTGGTTGCCACCGGTAGCGTGCGCGGAGCTCACATCGCGATCGGGAAGCAAGGCAGGCTGCATGTGGCTTGGAATGGTTCGAGCGAAGCGAAGCTGAAAGGTGCGTCAGGCCAAGTCCCCATGTTGTACACGCGCTGGAACGACGCCGGAACCGGGTTCGAGCCGGAGCGGAACCTGATTTCCGCGGCGTACGGTCTGGACGGAGGCGGCGCGGTGGCGGCGGGCCCGGATGGAAACGTATATGTTCTTTGGCACGCGCCTGAAGCAGGACAGGAGGGCGAAGGTCATCGACGCGTCTGGGTTGCGAGGTCGGCTAACGACGGCAAAACCTTTTCGCCTGAGTCATTTTTCAAAACGAAGCCAACCGGTGCCTGCGGATGTTGCGGGATGTCAGCATTCGCCGATGAACATGGCAACATCTATGCCTTGTACAGATCCGCGTTCAAAAACGTCCATCGCGACATGTACTTGCTGGCATCGAGCGACCACGGCATAACGTTCCGCCTACAAGCAGTCGATAGTTGGGAGGTAGGAGCCTGCGTCATGAGCACGGAGGCGTTCGCCGCCACGCCCCACGGTGTGGTGGGAGCCTGGGAAAATAAGGGCCAGATCTATTGGGGACGTATCGATCCTGAGTCTGGAACACTCGGTCAAGTCCTGGCGGCGCCAGGCGACGCGAACGGTCGCAAGCATCCGGCTCTAGCCTCCAATTCGGCAGGCGATGTGATCCTGACTTGGACCGAAGGCACAGGCTGGAAAAGGGGTGGATCATTGGGTTGGCAAGTGTATGACCGGCACGGCCACATCAAGGGCGAACGCGGACAGGCTCCCGGAATATTGGCTTTCAGCTTTGCGACTGCTTACGCGCGTCCGGATGGAGGGTTCGGGATTGTCTACTAGGGCGTACTTGGGTTTTGTTTGCTTGCTTTTAGGAACGCTAGCCAACGCGGAGGAGTTCCGGCGAGCCGACATCAAAATGATCGGCCCCATCGACTATGGCCAGCCAACTGGACCGGTGAAGTACACGGGAAAGCCGAAGTTCGAAGCCTTCGAGTTTAACGCCCGGTCTGGGGATCTAATCGAAGTATCAGTTACGGCCAAGCACGGCAGGATGAAGGCTTATGTGCTTAACGCGAAGTTCCAGTCGCTCGCGGGTGGGACCGAGCATTTCTCATGGACCGTTGCGCCGGATTCTGAACCCGCATCGTATTATATTGCCGTCACCGAGAGGGATCGGCAGCCTGCGATTTTCACACTCGACCTCGAGCGTCCCGCCAACGCTGAAAAAGCGAAGCCAACAGCCTCAAGCGAGTACCTTGCCTGCCAGGCGGATTCTGATTGCGTCGCGGTGGATCGCGCGGGCTGCTGCCATAACGGATATAAAGACGCGGTAAACAAGACGAGAGTCGGGGCGTACGGGGAGGCAAACGCCTGCCAGGACAAGCACACCATGTGCGCCATGTTTTTCATTAAGGACGATCGCGTGGCTGCCTGCAACGTTGCATCCCACCAATGCGAAATGGTGAACGCGAAACAATAATATGGGTAAAGAAGCGGCCTGCACAGTCGAGTTTAACGGGAAGCGGTCCGATGGGCGGGCTTTGCTCGAAACGGACGAGCTCATCTTTAGAGGCGAGTTTCGGCTGAAGATGCATCGCCGGGAGATCAGCAGCTTGCGCGTTGAGGACGGGAAGCTCTACGCCAGCAGTCCGTCGGGCGAGGCCGTATTCCATCTCGGAGCAGCGGCGTCCCGTTGGGAAGCGGCATTTCTCAATCCGCCTAGCCGCCTCAAGAAACTCGGCGTGAAGAGCGGAACCCGCTATCGCATCGTCGGCTGCATGGATGCCCAATTCCTGAAAGACCTGGCCGAGGCTCAGGCGGTTCCCGATGACGGCCTGGATGCGGAGATCACCTTCCTGGCTGCGGCCAAAAAGGACGATTTGGCTTCGCTTTTGCCGCCATCGAGTGGCTGCATCTGGGTCATATATCCTAAGAGCGTCCAAATTATTACGGAAGCCGATGTTCTAGCGGCAGGGCGAGCTATTGGGCTCACCGACATCAAAGTAGTCAGCTTTTCCCCAACGCATACCGCTCTGAAGTTTGTGCCCCGCAGGGACACCCAAGCTCACCGCATCCCCAAAATTTCATAACGAACCCAATCGGCCGCTCCGCAGGTTTGGCACCCGAACCCGCCCCCGGCGCGTCCAATCAGTGAGAAACTCGTACTTGCCTACGGTCTCTCTACCCACTTCATGACCAAACCTCTGCTTATTCCGAACTCTACCCGCTGGAGCCTCGTGCTGCTGGCTTCCTCTTGTTTTGCCGCCAAAGCGCCCGATCCACCGAAGCTGCGTCTGGGAGATTCTGTCGTCCCCATCCGTTATTCCATTGATCTGAAAGTGGTTCCGAACCAGGACCTCTTCGAGGGCACCGCCGAGATCGATGTCGATGTCCGCCAACCCTCGAGGACCATTTGGTTGAACGCCACCAAGCTGAACATCAAGACAGCGCGGTTTCAGTCCGCCGCCGCCAATACCGCCACGGCCACACTGGTCCCCGGAGGCGACAACTTCGCCGGACTCTCATTCCCCACCGAAGTAACCGGAAAGGGAACCCTGCACCTGGCGTACGAAGGGCGAGTAAGCCGAAACAGCAGCGCCGGGCTGTTTCAAATGAAGGATGCGGACGAGTGGTACGTATACAGCCAGTTTGAACCAACCGACGCGCGCCGCGCCTTTCCGTCCTTCGACGAGCCCAGTTTCAAGGTGCCTTGGCAGCTTACGCTGCACGTTCGTCAAAGCGACATGGCTCTCTCAAACACTCCGATGCTGTCCGAAACGCCCGAGAGCGGCGGGATGAAGGCCGTCAAGTTTGCTGTTACCAAGCCGCTACCTAGCTATCTCGTGGCGTTGGCGGTGGGTCCCTTTGACGCCGTAAATGCAGGCAAGGTGGGCAAGACTCCCCTGCGGGTGATCACTCCCAAGGGGCGCGGGTCCGAAGCCAAGTATGCCGCCGAAGCAATTCCGCAATTGCTCAAGCTGCTGGAGCAATATTTCGGCGCACCGTATCCTTATGAGAAGCTCGACAGCATCGTGATGCCTGTGAGCAATTTCGCCATGGAGAACGTCGGTCTGATCACGTACGGCCAAAGCCTGCTTCTTTCTAAACCGGAGAACGATTCCATTGCACGGCAGCGGTCCTGCGCGATCGTGGCGGCGCACGAAATGGCCCATCAATGGTTTGGCGATTCGGTTACCACCTCCTGGTGGAACGACATCTGGCTCAACGAGGCGTTCGCGACCTGGATGGAGACCAAGATCGTCACCCAGTGGAAGCCCGATTGGAACATGGATGTGCAGCAAGTGGACGAGCGCCTGGGTGCCATGGCAATCGACAGCCTGGTGTCCACGCGCAAGATTCGTCAGCCGATCGTTTCCGACGACGACATCGCCAATGCCTTCGACGGGATCACCTATCAGAAAGGTGCCGCCGTGATTACCATGTTCGAGCATTGGATCGGCGCGGACACCTTCCGCAAAGGCGTTCGCCAATACGTTAAGCAGCATGCCAACGGGATTGCCACAACAGCCGACTTCGAAGCTGCCATCGGGGCCGCTGCTGGTAGGAATATCGCCCCCGCCTTCGACAGCTTTCTGGATCAGGCCGGCGTGCCGCTGGTGTCCGTCTCACTTGATTGCGCAACGAAGGAGCCGAAGCTGAAGCTCGCCCAAAAGCGTTCGCTGCCGATTGGCTCGCCCGGATCGGGGCAGCAGGCTTGGCAGCTCCCGATTTGCGTCAAGTATGAAGCGGACGGCGACGTCTATAGCCAGTGCGAGGTGCTCTCCGAGACACAATCGGAAATCTCGCTCAAGCGTGCGAAGAGCTGCCCCACCTGGATTCTGGCCAACGATGGCGAGGTGGGCTACTACCGTGTCGATTATGGCGGAAATCTGCTGCAACAGGCGTTGGCTGAAGGGGGGCGTCATCTGACTACGGCTGAGCGGGTCGGCGTCCTCGGGGACGTTCGCGCGCTGGTGGACTCCGGCCAGATGTCTCCCCAACTGGCGCTTGCTCTGGTGCCTCAGTTCAGCGGCGATCCGGCTCGGGAGGTGGTGGAAAGCGCGCTAGGTATCGCGGGACTCGTGAAGGGACGGGGCGTGCCGGACGAATTGCGTCCGAAAGCCAGCGCGTATATTCGCGATATCTTCGCGAAAAGGGCCCTGGATTTGGGGTGGCAGCCTCAAGCGGGAGAAGACGAAAGCAAGCGGCTCCTGCGGCGAGCACTGGTGCCGGACGTGGCCAGCGAAGGCGAAGAGAAGGCCCTGATCGCAAAGGCTGGCGAGCTGGCCAATGCGTGGCTCACTGACCACAAGGCTATTTCACCGGATCTGGTGGGTTCGGTTCTAAATGTAGCCGCGGAATTTGGCGACAAGGATTTGTTTGACCGCTTCCATGCTGCCGCCAAGAGTGAAAAGGATCACCGCACTCGCGAGACGCTGATTCGGACCTTAGGCGCATTTCGTAATCCGGCCATCGCCAAGGCTGGCATGGCTCTCCTGCTTACCAATGAGTTCGATGCGCGGGAGTCGTTCTATGGACTGCTGTTCGGGCCTTTGGCTTACCCGGAGACGCGGGCGCTGCCGTTCGACTTCGTGAAAGCGAATCTGGATGCGCTGCTCGCCAAGCTGCCCCGAGAAGTGGGCGGGGATTTCGCGGCTGCGCTGCCGGAAGTGGGCCGGGCTTTTTGCGATGCGGGTCGGCGGGCCGAGGTGCAGTCCTTTTTCGAGGAGCGGGTGAAGGCATATACTGGCGGTCCGCGAAACTTGGCCAAGACCCTGGAGTCAGTGGATTTGTGCGTTGCCAAGAAGAATGCGATTGGGCCGGATCTGGTCGACTTTCTCAAGTCGCGGCAGTAAACAGCGAGATTCCGGCAATCCCCGCAGCGCCGGCTGCCATGCACTCCGGCGCACTCGAGTGCGTGATCCCGCCGAGGGCGTACACCGGCATGCGGACCGCCGCGGCGCCCTCGGCGAATTTCGCCAGCCCAATCGGCTGCTTGCCTCCGGTTGCGAACACTGGGCCGTAAACGGCGAAGTCAGCGCCTTCCTGCTCCGCGCGGCGTAACTCGTCCAGCGTGTGGCAGGACACCGCGATGAGGAAATTCCGAGGAGCGAGGGCGCGAAAGCGGTCTGGAGCGATGGAGTTGGCGGGCAGGTGCACACCGCCCGCTCCCTGTGCGAGGGCAATGTCCAGACGAGTGTTCACGAGGATCTTGCGTCCACCCAGACGGACCGCCTTCTCCACCAGACGGGCCAGCTCGCGCGCGGACAATTCCTTTGCGCGAATCTGAATGAAATCGGCTTGTTGGGCTAAAGCCCGGGAGACGACACTGAGTTCATCGGTTATGCAGTAGAGCTTCACAGTTACCTCGTGGAAACAGCATGGTTTGCCGCCAATGTGGGGCAGATTGTTAATCTGCAGCCGATTGTTAATCGGCTCTCCACGTTGCTGTCTAGTCAGGGCCGATTGTCAATCGGCCGCA
>JANXQZ010000971.1 GCA_025353235.1 Bryobacterales bacterium | reverse complement strand
ATGGAGCAACTGGAGCCCGAACTCGGTCGTTTGATGCACGCCACGCCCCCGTGGGTAGAGGATCCGCTGAGCCGTTAGGCCAACTTATGGGTTAAAAACAGCGCTGAAAGGCGAAATCTGCCGACCCGTCTCTACCCAATTTCGGTAAAACTTTCCTTGGAAATGGTTTAAAGGGTTCGTATCTTTAACAAAACACTTCTTTTATGGGTTTGGCACGAAAGCTGCCACTTGTATTGCGTAGCTGGAAGGGAACAAAAGTCCAGCTGTCAATTCAGGAGGAGTAAATCACATGAACCGCTTTGCACTCGCTATTACGTCCGTCGGGCTGCTGGGAGCAGCGTTCGCCCCGAACATGGCTGCAGACGAATGGAACAAGAAAACGATTCTGACGGTAAATGAACCGATTCAGGTTCCGAACAAGGTATTGCCGCCCGGCAAATACGTCATGAAGTTGCTGGATTCCCCGTCGAATCGGCACATAGTCCAGATCTTCAATGCTGACGAAACACAGTTGCAAACCACGGTGCTAGCAATTCCGAACTATCGTCTGGAGCCGACTGGCAAGACCCAGTTCCAATTCTGGGAAACGCCTCCCGGCCAGCCCAAAGCCATGCGCGCTTGGTTCTACCCCGGCGACAACTTCGGCCAGGAATTCGCTTATCCTAAGACCGAGGCCACCAACATCGCCACCTACTCTAAAACTCAGGTACCCACCACCTACGCCCAGTCTGAATCAGATTTGACGACTGCCCGCGTTGGCACCATCGATGAAAAGGGTGCTGAACAGGAGATGCCCGCTCAGACTGCGCAGAATATGCCAGCGGCCACACCGGCCCCGGCCCCCGCTGCTGAGCAGCCAATGCCTGCCCCAACGCCGACCCCCGAAGCAGACCGCCAGGCTGGCTCATCCATGCCTGCTTCCACCCCGGCTCCGGCTTCCCTGCCCCACACCGCCAGCCCTTATCCGCTGGTTGGATTGATCGGACTTTTCTCGCTCGCTGGCTACGCTGTTCTTCGCGTCGTTCGAGCCTAATATTAGTTCAAAGTAGAAGCAACTGCGTGCGGCTCATGCTATTGTGAGCCGCACGCTAATTTAGTTTAGAATCCTCGTAGCGCGCAACTGGAGCCCGTCATGAAAAGAGGCATTTTGATCACAGGATCTTGTCTAGTTCTTTTTTCAGCGGCCGCCTACCGTGCGGTAGCTCTGCAGGATCCCCCTCCCTCCCCTCCCCAAGAAAAAGAATTCGTTATCAGCACTACGTCGCGGCTTGTACTTCTCGATGTAAGCGTGAAGGACAACGCCGGCGGCTTTGTGGCCGACCTTAACAAAGAAAATTTTAAGGTTACCGAAGACGGGAAGCCGCAGACAATCACGCAATTTGCCAACGCCGATATTCCTGTGACCGTTGGAATTCTCGTAGATGAGAGCGGAAGCATGCGATCCAAAAAGCCCGAAGTAATTACAGCGGCGCTGGGCTTCATATCGGCAAGCAACCCTCTTGACGAGATGTTCGTTCTGAACTTTAACGAAAAAGTTAAGCGCGGCCTACCGGACACGATGATATTTTCCGATGATCCGAAGCAGCTAAGGGCCGCGCTGTGGAGCGGCGCGCCAGAG
>JANXQZ010000956.1 GCA_025353235.1 Bryobacterales bacterium | reverse complement strand
GGCGGCCGCAGGGGTGTGATTCGTTTCGATAGCAACGACAAGCCTGAACTGTTCCTCTCGGGTAACGGGATCGTTGGCATGGCGTTCACTCCGTCCCGATCCTTGATGATTTGCACTAATAATGCTTTGTATCGCGTGGATGTCGACATCGCTGGAAAGCCGCTGCCATAAATGGCCGACGCAGAGATTGTCGCGGTCGGCACCGAGCTGCTGACCCCGCAGAAGATAGACACCAATTCGCTTTACCTTACCGACCAGCTCAACGCGCTGGGTGTCGAGGTGGTCCGGAAGACGATCGTTGGCGACGAACGGGCGCTGCTCACGGAGACGATCCGCGCGGCGCTGGCGCGTTCGACCATCGTCATTGTCACCGGCGGATTGGGTCCCACCGAAGACGACGTAACCCGCGATGCTGTGGCCGCCGCCCTTGACCGCGAATTGATTTTCAACCAGGACGTGTGCGACTGGCTGGTGGAACGCTTCAAGAAGTTCGGCCGCAAGATGGCGGAGAACAACAAGCGCCAAGCCTACGTCCTGGACGGCGCGGAAATTCTACAAAATGATTGGGGCACCGCGCCTGGGCAGTGGATCGTTCATAACGGGGCGGTGGTGATGCTGCTGCCCGGTCCACCGCGCGAATTGAAAGCGATGTTTCCCGTCCGCTGCCTTCCCAAGCTTCAGGAGTTGCTGCCACCCCAAGTGATCCGCACGCTTTTTTACCGGGTGGCCGGGATGGGCGAATCGGATCTCGATCATTTGATCGCGCCGGTTTATACGCAGTATCAGAATCCGGTGACGACCATCCTCGCGGCCGCCAGCGACATTCAGATTCACTTTCGGGCGCGTTGCCCGAGCGCCGAGGAAGCCGATGTTTTGCTGCAGGAGCTTGCGTCAAAAATCGATCCTCTTTTAGGCGAGCGGCTCTACTCTAAAAGTGGTGAGCCGCTGGAGCAGGTAGTCGGGAACTTATTGCGCCAACGGAAAGCGCATCTCAGCGTCGCGGAGAGTGCAACGGGCGGGATGATCGGCGAACGAATCACGAGCATTCCCGGCAGCTCGGACTACTTCGCCGGAGGGTTCCTCACCTACACCGAGGAAATGAAGACCAAGCTGCTCGGCGTGCCGGAAGCGTTGCTTCGCGAACATACGGCGGTGAGCGAGCAAGTGGCAGTTGCGATGGCGGAAGGGGCTCGGCGCAACACTGGCTCCGAGTATGCCGTTTCCGTAACTGGTTACGCCGGACCCGCCGGGGATCAGGTTGGGCTCATGTTCATCGGACTGGCGACACCGCGAGGATCGGAAGCTGTGCGCT
Organism: Bryobacterales bacterium; assembly: GCA_025353235.1. Lineage (GTDB taxonomy): Bacteria > Acidobacteriota > Terriglobia > Bryobacterales > Bryobacteraceae > JANXQZ01. The sequence continues at coordinate 649 of JANXQZ010000956.1, read as the reverse complement.
ATCAGTTCGCCACGGATCGCCAGCGAATCCGCACGCTCGCCACGAATACGGCGCTGGATCTGCTCCGCCGGCGCATGCTCGCCGAATGACCCGGGGCCGGTACGTAAGCCACCTGCGCTGGTACATCTGCGGCCTGCTATTCTTCGCCACCACGGTCAACTACATGGATCGCCAGGTGCTCGGAATTCTTAAGCCCACCCTCGAGCGCGAAATGGGGTGGCACGAATCCGATTACGGCTGGGTGGTATTCGCTTTCCAATGCGCTTACGCGATCATGATGCCCATTGCGGGCCGCATTCTTGACTGGCTAGGCACCCGGTTCGGATACGCGTTGGCGGTAGTGGCGTGGAGCTTGGCCTCCATGTCGCATGCGCTGGCCGGAAGCGCGATGCAATTCGCAGCCGCGCGCTTTGCTTTGGGGATCGGCGAGGCAGCCAACTTTCCAGCCGCCATCAAAGCTGTGGCCGACTGGTTCCCGAAACGCGAACGCTCGCTTGCCACGGGCATATTCAACAGCGGCTCAAACGTTGGAGCCATCGCCGCCCCGCTCCTAGTGCCTTTCTTCGCGGCACATTTCGGCTGGCGCTCGGCGTTCTTGGCAACCGGCGGTCTCGACCTTATCTGGCTTGGTTTCTGGCTTGCAATTTTC
>JANXQZ010000933.1 GCA_025353235.1 Bryobacterales bacterium | reverse complement strand
CGAACCACAAGTCCGGACGGCGTCCGCCCGGAGGAGCGTTAGCCGGGTTCTTTCCTGCAACCTGGTCGGGTTGGCAAGTCCCGAATGTCCCGACACACTGATTGGTGCCAAGCGTGTACGGAGCGCCCGTTCGGAACGTTGCAATGCTGTTCAATTGCCAATTGCCAACGAGGAAGTTGAGCGGGCCGCCGTCGTTCATGTATTTCTTGCCCTTGCCAAACGGCAGGTCGTACAAGAAGCTGCCGACTACGCTGTGGCGAATATCCCACGCCGCGCTCGAATAACCGCCGCCAATGTTGCGACGATCTTTTGAACCCTGGTTGGGCGAGCCTGTTAATGTGGTCCCGGTATCGGCAAGCGCATGGCCATACGTGTAGGTAGCCAGGAAGTTCAACCCGTTCGAGAAGCGCTTCTCCAGCTTGCTGGCCATCCCATGATAATTTCCGAAGCCGAAAGAATCGACAAAGGATAAACCGCCCAGCGCTGGGTTGGGCCGGTTAGAATCGCAATTATAGTTCGGATTGGGACTGTTCGGGCACGTATTGGGATCCCAGATCTGAACGCTGTGCTGCTGGTGATTGCCGATATAGGAGACCTCCAATGCCATGCTATGGCCGAGTTCCTGTTGAACCGCCAAGTTCCATTTGTGGACCAGCGGGTTCCGGAAATTTTGAGTGATGCCTCGGAACGCGGGAGGAACGTCTAAACTGAACACATTCGACGGGAAACCGCTCTGAACACCGTTGGTGCTGGCGAAGTATTGATTGGAATCGAAGTTCCCCAAACCAGTCCGGTTCAGTTGCACTGTTTCATTGAACGGCACCGCTTCCCCGCGGTTAGGATACCCGCCCTGATTTTCTTCGCCGCCGTAGAAAATTCCGTAGCCTGCGCGGATTACTGTCTTTTGGCGCCACTGGTAAGCCAACCCAATGCGCGGTGAAAAATCCAGGTAATCGGTGGGGATCAGGTACTTGTCCACTTGGCCTCGGCTCACGTGAATAAACGACAACGCACCGCCCGGCCCGAAGCTGGGTGGCAGAGCCAGATTCTGGTTCTTGCCCTTCGGAATGTACAGCGTGTTGTTCTGCGGGTTGAAGCTGGATTGGTTACCAAATTTTTCACCGATGGGCGAAAAGACTTCATAACGAAGGCCCACGTTAACGGTCAGCTTCGAACTAACTTTCCAATCGTCCTGCGCAAAGAACGCCCAAGCCCACTTCTCCGAAGAGATGAAGTTATTGGTGGACACTTGGCCGCTGTACACTTGTCCCAGCAGGAAGCTTGCCAGAGCATCCCCCGTGTTGTTGCTGATATCGCCTGCGATCGGTGCAGCCGTAGAGTTGTGATTGAAGCTCCAGTTGCCGTGCGGGCTGGGTACCTGGAAGAAGGGGAATTTGATAGGCCGGAACTCGGCTCCGAACTTCAGAGCATGCGAGCCCGTCGTGATCGATACGTTCTCAATAAAATCCCAAACGTTGTTGTACTCTTTCGAGGGCAGCCAGTCGGATGCGCCGAAGCCGCTGTAATATTTATCGAAGTTCGTAGACGGCAGACCGCCGTTCAGGGTCGTAGTCGGATCGTAGCCGCCGATTCCGAAAGCCTTGAACTGATCAACCCCAGGGCTGGCTTGCACGCGCGAAGTGACCAGGCGAGTGAACGCCACGCGGGTCTCCGAGATAATCTTCGGATTCCAAACACGAGTCCAACTCAGCATGGCGTTGCGGGCCAAATCCTGTTCAGACTGTGAGGCAAAGTAGGTGGCATCGAGAGCGCCGGGAAGCGGCTGCCCGTTGGATTGATTTTTGTTTGACCAGCTGATGGAACCAAACAGGCTGTCTTTATCGCTCAAGCGGAAGTCGACGCGCCCGTCCCCTTGATCGATGTTCTGTCCTACCGGGGTGACGATGAAGAAATCGTTCACCGGGGCTCCGCCAGATGTCAGAAAGGAGGTGTTGGGCTTCGGGAAGAGCTGCAGGATCTTTGAAGCGGCAGGATCGAACCGGCTCGCCGGGATCTTGTTGCCGGGGAATGCAGTGCGCACCTGTTGTCCGTTTACAACTTTGGTGCTGGCGGGGTCGAAAATCTGACCGCCAAAAATACCATTGCCGGCCGCATCTGTGCCGATCTGCTTATTCGTCAGCAATTGGGAGAAGTCTCCGTTGATCTCCGCCGGTGTTGGGAGGGTGAGATTCCCGCCAATGCCGAGATTCAACGCTTGGCTATTGGAAGCGATGCGCGTGCCCTGGTAGTCACCGAACATGAAGAGCCGGTTCTTGAGGATCGGTCCGCCGACCGCCGCACCGAACTGGTTCTGCTTGTATGCGCCGCGAAGGGCTCCATGCTTGTTGTTCTCCCAGGTGTTGGCGTTCAGTTTTTCGTTCTGCAGGAACTCAAACAATGCCCCGTGCAGTTCGTTGGTGCCCGACTTCAATTGAACGTTCACCACGCCGCCAGCGCCTCGGCCGTACTCGGCGTTATATCCATTGGTAAGCACCGTCATTTCACCGATGGCTTCCACGGAGGGTCCGATGACATAGGCGCTCTGGTTTAAAAAGTCGATTACGTTGACGTTGTTATCCACGCCGTTCAACAGGAAATTATTTTGACCGTTGGAACGAACGCCGTTCGCAGAGAACGATCCACCTGCTTCGTCGCGAGCGCCGGGCTCGCCAGGGACCACTCCCGGCGAGAGGCGTGCAAGAAAGCTGAAGACGCGCGTGCCGCCAAGCGGCAGTTGGCTGGTTTGCCGACTTGTCAAATCCTGACCGATCACCGTGCTCTCCGTCTGCAAGAGCGGCGCGGTTGCGGTGATTTCGACGCTCTGGGAAACTTCACCCACCGTCAGGGTTATTGGAACCGAGACGCGGGCACCTACTGTCAGTTCTACACCTTTTTGGATCCCTTTTTTAAATCCAGGAGATTCCACGGTTACCGTGTATATTCCCGGTTTGATGAGCGGGCGAATGAACTCGCCGCTGCCATTGGTGATCACGTCGTAACTCAATCCAGTGGCGTCTTCGATGATGTTTACTTTGGCGTTCGGAATGGTTCCGCCTTGCGGATCCGTTACGATGCCGAGAATAGTTGCGAGATCTCGTTGAGCAAAAGCTGCGAGGGTCAAGAATAATCCGAGTAGGATAACCCTGAATCCGCTTACGTGGCGCATGTGTTCCTTAATAGACGGGGAAAGATTTTCGCCTGGGCTTCTACTGGGCCCCTGAATCCCCTAACGCCGAGCAGTCCCACCCAAGGCTCAATGTCCTCGCACAGAAACAGACTCGACGCAGTTTTGTTGATAGTAATTGAAAGTTAACGTTAAGTCAAGTTTCGTAAACGCCCCGAGGTCCTTGTCATTTGGGCTCAAAGTCCGAAGACAAAGATGGCCTGGCCCGAGGCGATCGCAACGTGCTGCTTGCCATCAATCAGAAAGCTCACCGGGTTGGCGATTATCGATCCGCCAGTCTGGAAATCCCACAGCGGTTTCCCTGACCCTGCATCCAGCGCATAGAAGTTGCCTTCATTCGATCCGCCGAAAACTAGTCCGCCCGCCGTCGACAACACTCCGGCCCAAGGCGGCGACTTCAGCCGGAATTCCCACTTCTGTTTACCCGTGCCGACATCCAGCGCGCGGATGGCCCCATATGCCGCGTCGCCCGAAAGCGACCGTTCGCCTCCGCCTCCAAACCAGTTGCCCGGTTTAAATTCGGCTTCGGTCTTATAGTAGTAGGCACCCATCTCTCGCACCGGCACATAGAACATTTTCGCAACGGGACTGTACGACGGGCTGAACCAATTCGTCGCTCCTTGCAAACTTGGATACACTAGCGTACCTTCCGTGGAAGGCTCGGTATTGGCGATCACCATGGGCCTACCGCGATCATCCAAGCCGGTGGCCCAAGTCTGCTTGGCATAGGGCGATCCATGCAGAAACTCGCCCGTGGCCCGATCCAGCAGATAGTAAAAAGCGTTGCGGTTTGCCATGGCGACCACCTTCCGCTCGCGACCTCGCACCACGGTGTCCAGCAGCACGGGAATTTCGGTGGCATCCCAATCGTGAGTGTCATGGGGCGTGAACTGAAAGTGCCATTTCAACTTGCCCGTAGTGGAATCCAGCGCGATCAGCGAACACGAATACAGGTTGTCTCCAGGACGGGCATCGCCGTTCCAGTCCGGTCCTGGATTGCCCACGCCCCAATAGATCAGGTTCAACTCCGGATCGTAGGAACCGGTCACCCAGGTGGAACCGCCGCCGCTCTTCCAATCGTCGCCCTGCGACCACGTTTCATGCCCCGGTTCGCCTGGACCGGGAATTGTCCAGAATCTCCACAGCCGCTTGCCCGTCTTCGCGTCATACGCGTCGACAAAGCCTCGTATGCCGGCTTCCCCGCCCGCCGTTCCCGTGATCACTTTCCCGTCAATGGCGAGAGGCGCCGCAGTGAGGCAGTTTCCGAGCTTGTAGTCCGCCACTTCCGTTTCCCAGCGAACCGCGCCTGAATGAGCATCCAGCGCGACTAAGTGGGCATCGAGCGTACCTACGAACACGGTGTCGTCCAAGATCGCGACACCTCGATTTACCCGACCGAACCCAATTGTGCGCAGGTCCTTGGGAAGGGGTCGAGTCCAGTTCCAAAGCGGTCGGCCTGTTCGCAGATCAAGCGCGGTCACGCCGATCTCGGGGCTGGTCACGTACATCACCCCGTCGGCCACAATCGGGCTGACCTCGGTTCGTCCGGCATGCTCAACTTGATACACCCAAACGGGTTTCAGCTTTCCAACGTTGGTCGGCGTAAGCTGCGCCAAGGGCGAGAAGCGGTGCGCGCTGTAATTGCCGGAGTAGGTAAGCCAATTCCCGGAATTGGGTTCGTTCTGCAAAATGCGCTGGTACGGAACCTGGGCGGTCAGCCCGACTGCATATAAGAGGAGAGGAAACCCGAGCTTCATGGTTCACCTCGCAGTCCGGCGAGGTAGGACACTATATCGTCCAGCTCCCCCGGTGCCAGCTTGGTGCGAAATTCCGGCATGGCTGATTTTCCAGACTCGTGCTCCAGCGAGGCAAGTTCGGCCTTTCGCAACGATTGAATGCGATTGCTTGGGTCTCGGATCTGAATCGTGAAGCTATCCTCATTCACTCGCATGCCGCGCACGTCCTGGCCATCTGCACGCTTGGCCCGAACCATGGCGAATTCTTCCGGCACTGTCGCGCCAGGATCAACGATGGCCTCCTTGAGATAGGCGGCACTGCGCCTCGCCCCGATGGCGGTCAGTTCAGGTCCAAAACTTCTGCCTTGACCGGCCACGATATGACACCCCGCGCAGCCCAGTGTTCCATAGAGGACTTTGCCTAGCGATGGGTCGCCAGGAATCGGAACGCGAGCAGTTTGGCCGAGGGACCGCGTGTACGCCACCACCTTCCATAGCTCGCCGTCGCTGAGCTGCCACGCGCCGTCCATGATGGTTCCCTCAATGCCGTTCTTCGCGATGTCGAAGAACGCTTGATCCGTGGCGGCGCGTTTGAGTTTGGGCAGTGTTAAATTCGCACCGCGACCCCCCGCGCCGTCGATTCCATGGCAGGGCGCGCAATGAGCTTGAAAAAGCTTTTTGCCAGTGCCGAGATCACCCTCGGATTGCGCGTAGGCGATGGGCAAGCACAACAACAAGACGGCCCGCTTCAAAATATCCCCACTCCCAAGATGAGCCGCTTGGCACCGATCAGCACGGCAATGAGGCAGAGCGCAATGGCCCAGGCGGACGCATTTCGGGAGCCCGGCCGACCTTGCGCGTAGGCGATGATGCTGAGAATCAGTCCCACGGCCGCGAACGGAATGTTGAGCCAGTTCACCCAACCGAGGCACGGGATGACGCCTACAAAAAAACCGAGAATGGCCAGAATGCCCCAGGCCAAGCTGAAGACTTGCATCGTTTCGCTCCAATTTGGAACAAGTCTACCGCATCGGGGCCGCTTTCAGAACGTGAGGCGAGCCGCTAGTTGAAACTGACGCGGCGTTCCGCTTCCGGTTGCGCCTGCGTTGACCAGAGTTGTGATGGTGCCGAAGCTCAGCGGAGAGGAGAGGTTGGCGTTGGGTGCGCCGTATTGAGCGCGGTTGAAGATGTTGAATCCTTCGATTCTGAGCTGCAGGCTCAGCCGCTCGCGAATGGCAAGGGTCTTCGACAGCGCTGCATCCGCCTGCCACAGACCCGGTGCACGCACCAGGTTTCGGCCAGCATTCCCGTATGTTGCCGGCGCGGGGATCGCGAACGCAGCCGGATTGATCCAGCGGCCGGGGCTTTGTCCGCCTGGCGGAATTAGCGATTGGCCGGGAACCAGGTCGGGGCGTTCGGACACGCTAAACTGATCGGGCAGCGCCGAATTGGGGCGGTTGAGCAGGACGTTCACGGGCAGCCCTGTGCGTGCAGTCCACAGTCCGCTTACCTGCCATCCGCCGAACACCGATCGCCCGCGCCAGGGAAGGACGTACACCGTGGACACGTGCACGGACTGCCGCACATCGAAGTCGCTGCTGGCCTTTTCGCAGGCACGGCAGAGCACGTTCTGAGGCGTGTCGGATTCGCCGCCGCCGATTCCGTCGTCATTGATCGAGTGCGACCATTGATAATCGCCCTGGATCAGCCAGCCTTTCTGAAACTCGCGGCGCAGGCCGAGCCCCAGCGCGTGAAAGGTGCTGTTGCTGTCGTTCCCGCGCCAGGACACGACGCCAAATTGGGGATAGGAACGAGTCCCGGTCAGTGGGTTAACCGTATTGATGTAAGTAGTAGTGAGGATATTGGTCCCCTTGTTCCCGAAGTAGGATGCGGTTGCGACGAGATTGCCGGGAAGCTTGCGCTGAATGGAAGCGGTCCACGCCGAGACATACATGTCTTTGCGATGCCGGTACAGGTCGCGTGGAGTGACAATGCCTGTGGTGTTCGCAAGAAATGGATCTATGGGATAGGCGAGGCCAGGCATCGACGTTGCAGAGAGCGTGTAGCGCTGGACATCGTTCGAAATGGGCAAATTCTGATCGTCTTCCTGACCATCGCTGTGATAAATGCCTGCGCCCGCGCGCAGGACGGTCGAGCCGTGAGCCCAAGCGATGCCCAGCCGGGGATCGAAGTCGCCGTGCCTGGGATAGGTGAAGAGGCTCGTATTTGAGCAGTACCCGCCGCAAGTTGCAAAGTCGAACGGGATGGCGCGATTAGCTACCTCGTGAAACACGTTGAAGAAGGAGTAGCGCACGCCTAGGTTCACTGTCAGATTAGCAGTGGCTTTGTACTCGTCTTGCAGATAGCCGTAGAATTGCGTCTTCCTCAGGCGCTTGAGCGGAAGCATGGAGGTGTATGTTGCACTGTCTAGAGAGTCAGTAAGGAAGTTGCTGAGAGATTGGTACGTGAGCGCGCCACCTGCCGAATTTCCTTGATTCATATTGATCCGCCGAATCTCTACGCCGAACTTTACGATGTGGCGGCCTTTCACCCAACTGACATCGTTGAGTAACGAGAAGGTTGTTCCAGAGCCGTCCGTAGTCGACGAGGCAGTCAGCGGACTTAGGTTGGAAACGTTGACGGAGAACGGAACGGCAGACGCGTTAGCCGTATGGTAAATATCCTGATTTATTCCAAACTTAGTTTCGCTCATCAACTCAGGAGAGAACACGTGGAGTAACTCGGCCGCGCCGTTCTTTAATCTGCTATCTGTCTTGGCGAGAGCGTTCAGAGCTCCAGTAGGGATGCTGTACACCGCTTCGTCGGCGTTATAGCGAATGAAGGCCGTAGTCCGATCCGAAAAGATGTAATCCAGCCGAAGCATCCCGGAATCTTCGTTGTCTACTTGCCGGGCTTCCGCCACGTAGTTCCAGACCTGAGGGTTCGAAGTGGGAGAGATTCCAAGTGGGTAGGCGCCCACGACGGTTGCCAGTGCGGGGCTTTGGGCGGAGACTTGCGCTCTAAATGCCGGACTAGGGGTGAGACCAATCTGCGTCTGTCCAAGGCGCTGGCGCAGTCCCTCGTAGTTGGAGTAGAAGAAGCTTCGGTTGCGCTGGATGGGGCCGCCGATGCTTGCACCGAATTGGTTCAGCAGGAATGGATTCGGCGAAGATCCGTCCAGCGGCGAACGCGCGTCCAGTACGTCGTTGCGGAAGTAATCGAACACGCCTCCGTGAAGAGCATTGGTTCCAGAGGGGGATGCGGCGGAAATTTGACCGCCCGCCGTCATGCCGATGTCGGAGCTGAAGTTCTGCGATTGGACCTGAAACTCGGCAATGGAATCGAGCGGGATCGCAAGCCGCACGTACTCTTTCTGAGCCTGATTCAGGATGCCGGACGCATCCACGCCGTCGAACAAAAAGGAGTTGTCGTCCAGACCGTGACCCGCAAAGCGGATGGTGCGCTGGTCACTGGATCCGTTGTCGATCGCTCCCGGCGCCAGGGCCGCCAAGCTAGCCCAGTTCCGGCCATTCAGGGGAAGCTGGCGCAGTTGCACCTGCTCAATCGGGCCGCCCACCGAAGCACCGCTGGTGTCGAGGTGAATCAGCGGCTCGGTCACCGTGACTCGATCGGCGCCGCTTAGCCGGAGCCGCACATCGAGGGCTCGGGTCTGTCCAACATGCTGCTCCACCTCTTCAATGCGCACCTTGGAGAAGCCTGGGCTGGTGAACGTCAGCGCGTACCGGCCGGTCGGCAGACTGTCGAAGAGATAGGTACCCTGGGAGGAAGAGATCGTGTGCCTCTCAAGGCCCGTATCCGCCTGCATGGCGCGGACGGCGGCTCCTGCGATGCGCGCGCCGTCCGGATCGGTAACCGTTCCGTTGAGAGAGGAGCGGTCAAGCTGAGCTCCCAGCGGGACGGTCAAAATGACTGACAAAATCAGGATTGCTGTGTTGTTATTGATCATCGGGATCTGTCGCTCGTCGTTTGTCGTTTAGAAAGAAGTTGGCATCTAGCGGAGCCGTGATGTGCCTGAATGAACGCGGAGCTTGGGCAATCTTGAAAACTTCGGTAAGGTCGCCGGTAGCACGCGCATCAGCGAAATTGAGCACTCCTTCCGGTACGCCGAAGTTGTGTTCCACAAATCTGAGAATGCTGCCGAAGTCATATCTAGTCTTACTGATGTAAGCCGGCGGAGTGTATGCGGAAATAGCGAGTAGCGGAACACGGAAGCCGTACTGATAATCGCCTTGAGGCTGAGACAGAGTGATCGGAGCTTCGTGATCGTAGCAGCCGCCCCAATCGTCCCAGGTAACCAGGATAGCTGTATTCTTCCAGTAGCCGCTGTTGCTATCGCGGCCAGTGCTTTCGCCGATGGCGTTGACGATCGAGGCCACCCACGAGGGTCCTCCGCCATCGTTCGCTTTCGCATGGTCGGAGTTTTGCCCGCTAGGAATCACCCAGCTCACGGAACGGAGCTTGCAGTTGACGATATCTTGCAAGACATCCGAGGGATTAATTGCATCCACATTGTCTTTCCACTCTTTGCCCGCGCATTCTCCCTTGCTGGGCTCGCAGATATGCCGGATGGCATTTGGCGCCGTCCAGATAGAACCGGAGCTTGGGGCATAGTATCTCCAAGTGAAGTTGGAAGGGAGGTAATCGGGGATGGTCTTGTGTTCGAAGCACGGATAAATGACGTCGGCTGGGTCCTCGACCCCCGGGGGACGGATCCGCTGAACGGTCGCGCTAGTGGGAGCGATGCACCCAGCGATTTTGCCAAGTCCGCCAACATTGCTTCCTGTTATGTTTTCAGAAGCGAAAATACCCGCTGCATCGTCCGGGGCGCTGGCCGCCGACGTCCCGCCGAAGATAAATTGATGGGCGGGGAAGCTAGGTCCCTGATTGGTTTGAAACATGTAATTCGCCCAGCCGTACTGTTTGGCTAGGTCGAGATACGGGTTCAGAATGCCCGTGGAGTTGTCAACGAAATGGAATTGGCGGGGATCGTTAACTCCACCCATCTGGCAAAGTCCCGCAGGGGGCGTCTTTGTGTCGCACATTTTGGCGAAGCCCTTATGGGAATGATCCAGGTCGTATTTGTTGGCCAGCGGAACGGGACTTGGCTGAGTTACGCCGGTGGGCGATTTTCGGTTCAGCCAATTGCTCGTCTGGATATTGTACTGCCCAGGCATCGGGTTTACGCTGCAGTTCGCCGCGACGCCGTACGGAGGCGTCCATAAAGCAAAGAACAGATTGTCAGGCGTGCGATTTTCCTGCACGACGACGATGACGTGTTGGAAGCTGGGGATCTGGGCGTAAGCGGCGCTGATCCCAAGGAAAGATAGGAGCGGCAAGGTGTGTGCGACGAGCTTCATCGAGGTTCTCCTTATTGGTCGAGAGGTCCGAATTGTCCTCTGCCGCTCCTTAGCGAAGGTTGAGTTATCAGCGTTTCAGCATCATGATGCCATCCCATTGATTGTGCGGCAGCCAATCCTGGCTGCAGCCGCCTTTTAGGCGGCTTTCCAGGCGGTCAGAAAGTGTAGTGCCCCGAGAAAAGCCGGCTGAAAGCCGACTGCAGCCAAGATTGGCTGCCCCACAATTTGTTAAATAACTAGTGGCATTGGGATGCCATCCTGCCCTACATTCAGGCGATCTTTGTCATTGATCGTCCGGATCGGTTGCCTTTCTCTTGTCGTTTATGAAGAAGGCTGCTGACTTAGGAGCGCTGATCATTTTAAAGGTACGCGGCGCCCGAGTTAGATCGAAGAAGCCAGTGAGATCGTTCGTCGAGCGAGCATCTGCGAAGT
>JANXQZ010000929.1 GCA_025353235.1 Bryobacterales bacterium | reverse complement strand
TCCTGCACGGATTTTTCTTACCTCTTCCCTCCAACTCAGCCAGGCGCGGGACTCAATAATTGGCAGTACGGCTATTATGCGGGGACGGCTTCTGTGACGCCAACCCTGAATTCCTCGTCCTTCGCTCTCATGAACCCGACGCCGGTGTACGATTCCACCGGAACCGCAGTCCCAGGCGCTAACGCTGGCTGGTATTCGCAAAATTTCTCACGGTATTGGACTGCTCTCGACGCTTTTGAGGGCCATTCCAATGCGAGCTATACCGATCTCCATCAGTCGCCGTATTGCGATCAGTCGGCCTATCAAAACTGCGGAACCGGGCTCGATCCGCGTTTAACGGCCTCGCCTGATGCCGGCGAGTTTTGGGCGGCGCGCCGCTATGTCGTTCCAGCCCTCTACTCTGGCATGGTGAACGTCACCCTTTCCACTCAGAAAGATCCCCGAACGGCCACGCTTGGAGCTCAGGGAGTAACTGAGTACGTGATTCAGGTAAGCGGTGGCGTGTCCACTGTTCTTGGGTGCGTGAACGAGCAAGTGAATGGTACTGCCAGCGCTAATGCCGCTTATCCTCCCTGCGCTTCGCCGACCGTGACGGTAGACCCGCTTTTGTCGAATCAACCGATTTATACGCTGAATTCGGCACCTGTCGTGCGCGGAGGTGACTTCATCGACGTGGTAATCGTCCCCAATTACAACACCAACATCGGCGGCCAGACGGCCAGCACGATTGGAGCAGCGGCAATACCCGGAATGGTGGGACATGCCGATTTCAGCAGCGGAGTGTTCCAGCTTGTTACCATCAACAGTGTTCCTGAGCCAGCGACGATTGCCCTCTTTGGAGGCGGACTTTTCTTGCTCGGCCTAGCGCGTCGCCGCCGGACTCGCATCTAGTCATTTCGCTTTCGCGACCGGGCAAAATCAAGTTGCCCGGTGCGCACGTCCATCCATGGTTACCTTCCACGTAGAAGACCGAATCGCGACCCTCACCTTCAACCGCCCCGACAAACTCAACGCTCTCACCGAAGAGCTCATTCAAGCATCTGTGGTTTTGCTCGAAGCCTGGGCCGCCGATCCTGACATCGGTGCAATCGTCATCACCGGCGAGGGAAGAGCGTTCTGCGCGGGCGGCGACGTTTCTCGGATGGGCTCTGAGGACCGCTCCACCCTGGAACAAAAGATCGATCATCTCCGGGGTTGGCAAGAGCTATCCTGGCTGATTTACAAGCATCCTAAAGTAACCATCGCCCGCGTGAACGGATATGCGATGGGTGCCGGACTCGGCATTTGCCTTGCCTGCGACCTGCGCATCGCCTCCGATCAGGCCAAGTTTGGAACCGCCTATGCCAAGGTTGGCCTGGGAGGGGATTTCGGCACCACGTGGTTGCTCACGCACTACGCTGGTGCACCGAAGGCGAAGGAACTCTTCTTCCTGGCCGATCCGATCGATGCTGCCGAAGCGCTCAGGCTTGGACTCGTGAACCAGGTTGTGCCGCACGGCCAACTCGACAGCGCAACCCAAGAATGGGCCAGCCGTATCGCGCACGGACCGCTGACCAGCTATCGCTACATGAAAGCCAACGTAAATCTAGCCGCGACCGTCGATTTCCGAACCATGCTGGATCGCGAGGCGGAAACCCATCAGCGCTGCAGCCAGACCGACGATCACCAGGAAGGCATTCAAGCCTTCGTCCAGAAGCGCGCACCCCGCTTCACGGGCAGATGAACACCTTTCAGCAGATCCTCTATGAGAAGCACGAGCGCGTCGCCACTATTACGCTGAATCGCCCCGCACAACGCAACGCATACTCGGAAACGATGGTGCACGAAATTCTAACAGCGTTAGAAGACGTAAGAGACGACGATGGAATTCGCGCGCTCATTCTCACGGGAGCAGGCAAAGGATTCTGCGCCGGGGGCGACATCAGCCGCGATTTTGCGTATCCTGCGCGCTACCGTGGCCATCGCCTGGAATCGATGCTGGAGATGCGCGAGAACATGCACCAACTGGTGCGCTTCCTGCAGCGTTTCGACAAGCCGGTGATCGCCGCAATTAATGGCGCGGCGGTAGCGGGCGGGCTCACTCTGGCTTTATGCTGCGACTTTCGCATCGCGGCCGAGAGCGCCAAGCTCGGCGATACCAGCCTCAAATTCGGCCTGATTCCGGACGAAGGCGGAGCTTATCTCTTTCCGCGCTTCATGGGTTTGGACCAGGCGCTGAAGATGTCGCTATTCTCCGAAACCTATCCTGCCAGGGAGGCGAAGGAACTGGGTCTCGTTACCGAGGTGGTGCCCGACGCGGATCTCATGCCGACCGCTCGCCAGTGGGCCGACCGCCTAGCTGCCGGACCCCCGCTCGCCATCCGAATCACCAAGCGCATGCTGTATAAACAGCGCACAATGGATCTAGACGCAGCTTTGGAAGACGCGGCGCTGAGCACCCTCGCCGTCAACTACACCGACGATGTGAAAGAGGGGACAGCCGCCTTCCACGAGAAGCGGCCGCCCAATTTTAGGGGCCGCTAAGTAGCTGTTATGACTCCAACTTTGCATGTGGG
>JANXQZ010000922.1 GCA_025353235.1 Bryobacterales bacterium | reverse complement strand
CTGGAGCAGCGCGTCGGCGTTCGAAACCTGCACTTCCGTCAGCAACGTGCGGCTGGATGGATCGAGCGAATTGGCCGTTCTAGTAACGGTGCCGGCAAACTGTCGATTGGGAATATCCGGAATGCTCAATTTCGCAACTTGACCGACATGGACCGACCCTGCGTCCGCTTGGGGAACGTTCACGAACGTTCGCAGCCGATCTGTTTGCGCGATGCGAAAAAGCAGCGTCGTTCCTTCGGTAGCCAAAGCGCCGACGTCCACATTGCGCTGCGTGATCACTCCCGCAAACGGTGCGCGAACCTTCAAATAACCCTGCAACTCCGAAAGGCGGGCCAGATTCGCTTCCGTTACCTTGATGTTGCTCCTGGCAACGTTCACCGCCTTTTCAAGCGACTGCACCCGCGACCGCTGCGCTTCGGATTGAGCTTGGTAATTATCGTTTTCCTGGCGCGAAACGACTCCCCGATCGGCGAGGCTTTTCCAACGTTGAGCGGTCACTCGCGCCATCTGCTCGTTCGTTTTGCCTTGCTCCAGGTCAGCCGTGGCCTGCTCCAGACTGGCCGAAGTCTGTTCCAGGCTGGCCTTAGCCTGGCTGACCTGCTGACCCAGTTCGGCGGCGTCGATCTCCGCCAGCATCTGACCGGAGCTGACGCGATCGCCAATGTCCACGTAGCGGCGCTTGACGTACCCGCTTGCCCTGGAAAGCACGGGTGCCTCGGTTACCGCCTGAATGTTGCCGGGCAACACCAACTCGCTCCGTCCCGGCGATCGCTCCACCGTGACCACGTTGACAGTGGGCAGGGCCTCTCCGTCGGCCTTGGCTTCGGCGATCAGCATCGACTGGCGGCGCATATGCGGAATGTAGCCACCCAGAAACGCGCAAATCACCAGCACGGCACCCGCGATCGTGAGTGCCCAAAGCGTGCTCCTCCGCAAATGGCCTTTGCGCAAATGCCGAGTGGTTTGGGGCGCTTCACCTCTGGCCGCCTCCAGACGTGCTTTCAGAGTCTCAATTTCGGCCCGAAGCCGCGCCTCGGTGCTTTCGCTCTCCGTCATCTGTACAAGGTCTATCTCTTCGATAAATCCCGAATCAGAAGATCCTTAAACCGCATATTGCCATGCCCGCCCGAGTGCAGTTGCAGCGCGATCCCGCCATCCGCGCCTTTCGGTTTTGGATCCGTATAGTCGATCATTTGAACGCCGTTCAGCCGGGCAACGTACCGGTTACCCTCTACTTTCAGCAGATATTCGTTCCATTCGTCTTGCCGCACCACGGTCTCGTTCTCGGGAGCCGGCCACACGATCCAGCCTCGGCCAACATCGTAGACACCCGCCGTATGCTTATTCAAGGTGCAGTCGATCTCGAACTGCGGGCCCTGGGTAACGTCCGCCGTCCCAGGCTTGAAGGCGACGTGAAAGAAGACGCCGCTATTTCCATCAGCCTCGCATTTGAACTTGAGCGACATGTGGAAGTCAGTGTAATTTTTGTCGGTTTGGAGATAGCCGTAATCCTTGGTGATCGCAAGGCCGTGGATGGTGCCTTCTTCCACCTCCCATTTCTCGTTGCCGATCTTGATCCATCCGGTGAGATCCTTTCCATTGAAAAGCGACACCCAATCCTCTCCCGGCAGCTTGGGTCGGTTCGACTGGGCAAACAAGGTGGTCCTCGCGAGCAGTAGAAGAATTGATTTTCGCACCTCTCTATTCTGCACCTAACTCGCTGACGAGTTGCGAAGCGATCCGGTCGGCGTACATCCGGACTTGTCCCGCATCTGCTCCTTCCACCATTACGCGGGCTAGCGGTTCGGTGCCGGAGAAGCGCACCAGCACGCGCCCGGAGTCGCCGAAAGCCTGTTCTGCGGAGCGAATTTCATGTTGAACGCCCGCCAAGTCGGCCAGAGGCTTGCGCCGCTTTACCCGGACATTCACGAGAAGCTGGGGATAAATCTCCAGATCGGCGGTGAGTTCATCCAGTCCCTTTCCAGACTCCGTTACCGCGTCGAGCACCCGCAGAGCGGTCAGCATGCCGTCCCCGGTAGTCGCGTAATCGCGGAAGATCACGTGTCCCGATTGCTCGCCGCCGATTGCAGCGTCGCGCCGCAGCATCTCTTCGAGCACGTACTTGTCGCCTACGGGAGTGCGCACCATCTCGATGCCTTGAGCGGACAAAGCCCGCTGCAACCCCAGATTCGACATCACCGTTGCAATCACCACTGGACGGCCATCGCGATCCTTCAGCCGATTTTGCTGCATCAGCCGCTTGGCGCACAGCAGCATCACGGCATCACCGTCGATGATCCTGCCGGTTCGCGAGACAAACAGCGCCCGATCTGCATCCCCGTCGAAAGCGATGCCGAGGTCGGCCCCGCTCGCAAGCACCGTCTCTCGCAAGGATTCCAAGTGCAGCGATCCGCAATTCAGATTGATGTTGCGGCCATCCGGAGCGCAACCCGTCAAAACCAGCTTTGCTCCCAGCCTTTCGAGAAGAGCCGGTGCCAAATGCGCTGCCGATCCGTTGGCGCAATCGATGGCGAGCTTCAATCCGTCGAATCGTTTCGGGACCGTGCCGGCGAGATGCTCGATGTATGCATCGTCAAGCTGTTCGTCCACCACAAGCTGCACTGGAGCCGACTTGCCGCCCTCCTCTCGGAACAGGAAGATGTCACCCTCCAGGCGCTCCTCTACATCGTCCGCGAGTTTATAGCCCGAATGGTCGATGATCTTGATGCCATTATCGTGGTACGGATTGTGCGAGGCTGAGATCATCACGCCTGCCGCAAAAGGCCCGTTCTTCGCCAGAAACGCAACTCCCGGAGTGGTGGTGACCCCTGCGAACTGGACGCTGACGCCCCCGCCCGCAAGTCCGCCGGCGAGTTCAGCCGCCATCCAAGGGCCCGACTCGCGAGTGTCCATTCCAATCACCACTTCGCGCTCGCGCTGCTGGCCAAGAACCCACTTGCTCAGCGCCGATCCCGTTGCGTGCACGGTTCTCGGGTCAAGAGGGTACTCCCCGGCGACCCCGCGAATCCCGTCGGTCCCGAAAAGCTTCCGCGCCATCTAATTGGAACCCGGCTTGGGCAGCCTTTGGAGTGTCACGAAACATTGCACCTGGGAGCTCGACTCGAGATGCACTTGAGGGTCGCCCACACGGATGTGCGCCCGCTTAGACGCTTCGCTCACGATGCCGCTTATGTCGATAGGGTCGGTCTTCACGTAGTCGATGTTCCTCACGCGGCTTTCAGGTCCGCGAATTCGAACCTTCGGAGGGTCGAAGCGATAGCTTGTAACCAGATAGCCTTCGGGTGGCGATCTCTCATACGCAGGTTCAATGGGAACGTCTTTGGAAATCAGACGCTCAAAGCGCATGCTGACCTGAGAAGGCACCGCGCGAAAAAACATGACGCCGATCGGAAGCTGGCGGATGTTGCGGTCGCGAATGGTAAAGGTCTGCTCGCCAGGCTGCAGGTCGGATAAATCCAGCACGACGGCGGTTTGCGAAAGGCTCGCCGGGGTCAGGCGAGGCGCAGGCCCGCGCACTTCTAATTGGACCCGCTCCGGCACGTCGGAAGCCAGGTCCAGATCGTTTGGAATGTTTCTAAAAAGGATCGGGGCGAAGATCGATGTTGTCAGCTCCGGCTCGCGTGCCACGATCACCCAAAGAAGAAAGGACAGCAGGATCGAGAGCAGTTTCCACACCAGATTCTCGTTGAGAAACCGCCTCATGATCGCCGGGAACCCGATTCGGCATGAAATGCAGCCGCAGGCGGGGCGGGATGATAAGGCGTGCGCACGTCGCGATCAGTTGAGCGGCGGGTTAGAATTTGGCCAATCCTCTCAGGGGGGACGCCCAATTCAATCTCGCCACCCGACGCTACTGAAATCAGCCCGGTCTCCTCCGAAACTACGATCGCCAGACAGTCCGCTTCTTCCGTCACGCCGATGGCGGCGCGATGGCGCGTTCCAAGCTTCGCGGTGAGCGCAGGATCGGTTGTCAGCGGGAGAAAGCACGCAGCTGCGGCTATGCGGTCGCCATGCACGATCACGGCACCATCGTGCAGCGCGGCTTTGGGGTGGAAGATCGCCAGCAGCAAATCGCGCGAGACGCTGGCGTCAAGATTGACGCCACTTTCGACGAAAGTCCGCAGGCCGATACTGCGCTCGACTACTATCAGAGCACCGGTTCGCTCCTGGGCTAATTGGGTGATCGCCAGCAAAATTTCATCCGCCACTTCCCTCCGTTCCAATTCGCTGAACCCGAGAAACCGTCGCTGGCCGATTCGCGCCAGTACCCGACGGATGTCAGACTGAAAGACGACGATCAGCGCGAATGCCGTGTAGGGAGCAAGCGTCGCTAGCAGGGTTCGGAGCAACTCGAGGCGGAAGAGGGTAGCTCCAAAGTAAATGGCCGCCAGCACGATTACGCCGATTAGGATGTGGGCCGCGCGGCGTCCGCGCACGATGAGAATAAACTGATAAATAAGCACCGCAACGGCGAGGATGTCCACTACCGCCGTTACGGAAAGCCTGGGGATTTCAGAAATAAAGGATGTTGGCACGCCAAGCACGCAATCTTTCTCATTCTAACTTGCCGAGGTTTCCCGCCAACAGGTAACAATGACATTTTTGTGGGGCAGCCAATCCTGGCTGCAGCCGCCTTTCCAGGCGGCTTTACAC
>JANXQZ010000919.1 GCA_025353235.1 Bryobacterales bacterium | reverse complement strand
GGCCTGATCGAAGCGGGTGGATGGAGCGGCATGGTGGCCCGCATCAAGACCAACTTCCCCGGTGCCGATTACACCCACCTCTGGAGCACGCTCGGCCATTTTCAGGATAATCCCATGGGCATTCATTGGACCGGGATCGTGTTGGGACTTGGATGGGTAATCTCCTTCGGCTACTGGACGACGGACTTTCTCGTCGTACAGCGCGTTCTCGCCGCGAAGGATTTGCGCTCGGCGAAAATGGCACCCATCATTGGAGCCAGCTTCAAGATGCTGGTTCCGTTTATCGTGATCTTGCCCGGTCTGCTAGGGCTAGCATTGCTGCCGGAGCATCTGGTCGGCGAAGGCCAAGCCGTGGCGAGCGGCGGCCACAGCTACAACGAAGTATTGCCTCTGATGATGGCGCGATACTGCGGAGCGGGACTGCTCGGTCTGGGGATTACGGCCCTGATTGCCGGGTTCATGTCGGGCATGGCGGGAAACGTAAGCGCGTTTGCCACCGTCTGGACGTATGACATTTATCGCGCGCTGATCCGCAAAGACGCAACGGACACTCACTACGTAAGCGTGGGTCGTTGGTGCACAATCGTGGGCGTGCTGGTGAGCATCGGCACGGCATATCTCGTAATGCAGTTCCTCAGCATTATGGATTATGTGCAGGCGCTGTTCAGCTTCTTCATCGCTCCGCTATTCGGGACCGTAGTTCTCGGGATGCTCTGGAAGCGCGCCACCTCAGCCGGCGGATTCTGGGGCCTGCTCGCCGGAACCGTCTCCTCTATTGGCATGTGGGCCTGGGTGAAACTGGACCCGTCGGCGTTGCGCATCATCGCGCTTTCGCCTGATGCGAAGGACATGGCGGAGAATATGTACCGGGCACTGTGGTCGTGGATTATATGCGTGACCGTCACCGTGGCGGTGAGCTATGCGACGAAGCCGAAGCCGGATTCCGAACTGGCAGGCCTGGTCTATGGCGCTACCGAACTGCCGTCCGAAGGAGACTTGCCAATCTACAAGCGGCCAATCTTCTGGGCGGGCGTAATCATGGTCGTTTTCATAATTCTGAATATTATCTTTTGGTAGAAGGGCTCATGCACGCTCGAAAAAACATGGTTTCCATTTGGTTCTTTATCGGTGTTCTGCTGCTGTGCTACGGCCTGCTGATTACCGGCTCGGGATTGTATGAGCTGGCGAGTCCGCCCGCGCATCCGGTGGTGATGGCCGACTTGCACACCCCGATCTGGTGGGGCATTCTGCTGCTCGCAATCGGCGCATTTTATAGCCTGCGTTTTTCGCCTGGGAAAAGGAAATAGTATGAGAAAAATGACGTTCGGAGTGATCGTTGGCAACAGAGGATTCTTCCCGGATCATCTCGCCAAGAGCGGACGAGAAGACATGCTGGGCGCGGTGCGGAAAGCGGGTTATGAGGTGGTGGCGCTCGGGACCGATCAATCGAAGTTCGGAGCGGTGGAAACTCGTGAAGAGTCGAAGCGCTGCGCCGAACTGTTCCGCGCCCATGAGAATGCCATCGACGGCGTGATTGTCACGCTGCCCAATTTCGGCGAGGAACGTGCCATCGCCGACACGTTGAGGGGCGCAGGGCTGCATGTGCCGGTGCTGATCCAAGCCACGCCCGATACGCAGGGCCGGATGACCATTCGCGACAGGCGCGACAGCTTTTGTGGAAAAATGTCGGCCTGCAATAATCTTTCTCAATACCGGATCCCTTTCTCGCTCACGACACTTCACACGGAGTCGCCCGATTCGGCTGAGTTTGCAAAAGACTTGGAGTCGTTTGCCGCAACCTGCCGCGTGGTGAAAGGATTGCGGCGGCTTCGCATCGGCGCGATCGGCGCGAGACCTGCCGCATTCAACACGGTGCGCTACAGCGAAAAGATTCTGGAAGCGAACGGCATTTCGGTTGAGCCGATCGATCTATCAGAAATCTTCGGGCGTATCGATCGCATGAAAGACAACGACGACGCGCCGCAACAAAAGCTAGCCTCGATCAAGAGCTACGTTTCCACGCATGGCATTCCGGAAAGCGCTCTGATGAAAATGGCGAAGCTCGGAGCGGTGATCGAAGACTGGATGAAGCAGACCGAAGTGACCATCAGCGCGGTGCAATGCTGGACGTCCATGGAAGAATATTTCGGCGTGGTCCC
>JANXQZ010000861.1 GCA_025353235.1 Bryobacterales bacterium | reverse complement strand
GTTTGCACAGTATCGTCGTCGCGCACCGGCACCGCGGCTTGCGCCACGATAGCACCCGCGTCCATCTGTTCGTTTACCAAATGCACCGTGCATCCGCTGATTTTCACTCCGTGCGCGAGCGCTTGCCCCTGCGCTTCGAGTCCGGGGAAAGAGGGCAGCAGCGAAGGGTGAATGTTCAGAATTCGACTGGGGAATTCGCGAATGAAACGGGCGCTCAGCAGCCGCATGAAACCAGCCAAACAAACTAAGTCAACGTTGTGGTCCCTTAGGACACCCACAAGCTTGGCGTCGTACTCTTCCCTCGGCACGCCTTTCGAAGGAACGCACAAAGAAGGAATATACCGGTCCCAGGCAATATCCAAACCTCGTGCTTGCGGCCGATTCGAAATAACGACAGCGATGACTGCATCCAAATCGCCTGCGGCAATATGATCCGCAATAGCCTGGAAATTAGACCCGCGTCCCGAGATGAGAATCCCGAGGCGAGGCTTATCCATACACGACGCCCTCGGCTTCCACCACCGATCCAATCTCGTACCACGTCTCCCCAATCTGCTCAAGAACAGACTTGGCCGCATCGGCCTTCCGCCGACCCACAGCCAAAATCATTCCAATCCCCAAGTTGAACGTGCGCCGATAATCGTCGAGTGGAATCTTGCCGATTCCGCGCAACTCCTCGAAGATCGGCAACACTGGCCAAGACGCAGGCAGAATATGCGCGCCCAGTCCCTTAGGTAGAATGCGCGGCAGATTATTCGTAATCCCGCCGCCCGTAATATGCGCGGCCCCCTTCAACAGGTCGGCTTTGATCAGCTTTCGAATCGCCTTCAAATAACTGCGATGCACCGCGAGCAGTTGCGACGTCAGTTCCGGCGTAAGAGGCCGCTTGGCCACTTCAAACAACAGCTTGCGGGCCAGCGAAAATCCATTCGTATGCAGACCGCTGGACGGCAGACCCAGCAGAACGTCTCCCGCCCGAATCCGGCTCCCCGTGAGCATCGCTTTCTTCTCCACCGCCCCCACAATGAAACCCGCCAAGTCGTATTCGCCGGGCTGGTACATGCCCGGCATCTCGGCCGTCTCGCCCCCAATCAGCGCGCACCGATTTTCGCTACAGCCGCGCGCAATCCCCGAAACTACCTGACCGGCCACCTCGGCATCCAATTTGCCAACGGAAAAATAATCCAAAAAAAATAGCGGCATCGCGCCTTGAACCGCAATATCGTTTACGCAATGATTCACCAGATCCTCGCCGATCGTGTCATGCTTGCCGCTCATGAACGCGATCTTCAGCTTAGTGCCCACCCCGTCGGCGGAACTGATCAAAACCGGCTTCTTATACCCGGAAAGCTGAAATCCAGCGCCAAAACTCCCAATATCGGTCAGGACCCCGCGCGTGAAAGTGCTCCGCGCATGGCCCTTAATTAAGGAGACCGCGCGCTCCGCCTCGTCAATATCCACGCCGGCCTGCTTGTAACCAATTCGCTTTTTCGACGCCATGTATATTCTGAACCCTTATAATAAACGATCAAACACTATGAAGCGACTTGTGTGTCTCCTGGCCGCCGCGGCTGGTTTGGGTTCGGCCCAACCGCCCACCGCCATTGCCATTCAGAACGCGCGCATCATTCCGGTCAGCGGACCGGCCATCGCACGCGGAACCGTAATTTTGCGAAATGGCCTAATCGAATCCGTGGGAGCGAACGCTAAAATTCCCGCCGATGCCTGGATCATTGAAGGCGAGGGTTTAACGGTTTACCCTGGATTGATTGACGCGCTGAGCACCGTCGGCATTCCCGAGCCTCCGCCTCCCATCACGCCTCCAGCCGGCGGTGGAGGCGGGCAGCGAGCGGCAGTCCTAGCGGCCACTCCGTCGGCAACTCCGCCCGCGCGCGGTCCTGAAGACCGACCCAACACAACCAGTTGGCAGAAGGCAGCCGACCTGATCCGCCTCACCGATCCGCGCATCGAAACATTCCGCTCCGCTGGCTTCACCACGGCCATAACGTTTCCCACGCAAGGCATTTTCGCCGGACAGGGAACCGCCATCGATCTGTCTGGAACCAAGCCAGGGCAGATGGTCGTGTCCGACGCAGTCGGGCAATACGTGACCATGTTGAACAGCGGCTTCGGAGGCGGCTTCCCCGGCTCGCTCATGGGCACCATCTCCTACATTCGCCAGATCTATCTGGACGCCGATCACTACAAGAAAGCCAAAGAGTTTTACGCCGCCCATCCGCGCGGGACCCCTCGGCCCGAGTATGATCGCGCTCTCGAAGGCGTGCTGGAATCGCCCCGCATTTTGCTGCCAGCCGCGCGTCGCGTGGATGTCGATCGCATGATTCGCTTTGCCCACGAACTCAAGCAGCCTGCCCTACTCTACGGACTGCCGGAAGGCTACCGCTCGGCCGATCTGCTGAAGAAGGCGAACGCCACTGCCTTGATCAACTTGAAGTGGCCGGAGAAGGCGCTGGAGACCGATCCAGACGAGTTGGATGGCTTGAACGTGCTTGAGATTCGCGATCAAGCCCCCAGCACGCCTGCCGTGCTCGTGAAGAACGGGGTTAGGTTTGCGCTGTACTCAGGCGGCATTACGCGCCGCAGCGACCTGCTGAAAGCCGTCAAGAAGGCCATGGATTCCGGCTTGACTGCCGATGACGCCCTCAAAGCCTTGACGCTGACTCCCGCGCAAATCTACGGTCTCGCTGACCGCATGGGCAGCATCGAGCCCGGTAAGATCGCAAACTTGGTGGTGAGCAAGGGCGATTTATTCGATGAGAAGACTCAAATTCAGTATGTGTTTGTCGATGGCATGAAGTATGAGCCGGTGCCGGAGCCCCCTGCTGTGCCGGGCGGTCCGAATCGCGGCGGAGGGCGCACACCCGCTCCAGGAGATCAGCAATGAATAATTTATTTCTCACCCTCGCATTCGGCGTTCCGCTCACGGAAGCGCTGGCCGCACCCGCTACGGTGATCCAGAACGCGACC
>JANXQZ010000839.1 GCA_025353235.1 Bryobacterales bacterium | reverse complement strand
TCGCTGAATGCGGTGATGGATTGATATGTACCGTCCACAGGTTCGCGATGAACGATTATCCGACGCCGCTTAACATCGAGCACCCAATAGTCTGGAATTCCCGCACGGGCGTACAGCGCCGCCTTGCGAGTTGTGTCGAGCCTGAGGGTAGTATCGGAGACTTCAACCACGAGGACGATGTCTTCTGGATCGGCCTTGTCAGTAAACTTGTCAAACCCGCGGCTCAGAACCACTGCGTCAGGTTCCGGATCGCTGTAGGGAGTGTCCTTCGTTGCGAGGTGGATGGAGGGCTCTTGAAGCACGCGTCGTTCCGGAAAGATCCGGTTGAGCCACTCGCAAAGCAGCATTACTGCGCACATATGGGGGTGGTTCTTGCTCACTCGTTCGATTAACTCACCCTCGATAAGTTCATACCGATGTGGATCGAGGACTCCCGATTCCACTAACAGATCGCACTCTTCTCGCGTCCATCGCTTCCGCTGAACGGGCTCACTATCCGCCCCGGAGATCGGGCCATGTAGGGCAACAGGCATTTCTTTCCATTGTATAATCCCGACATCGGCATTGCGTTCGGAAGGGGTCAACTATATGAAAATTTTCCAGCGATTGGCAGCATGTGCGCTGCTGTTCAGCGCAGCGGCTTACGCCCAAATCGCCACCTCTACGTCCTTGGTTGGAACTGTCACAGATTCCAGCGGGAAAACAGTCGCGGGAGCCAAAGTCACCGCAGTGAACACCGGGACGCTCGACACCTACACTGCGACCACGAGCGAGCAAGGCGCTTACCGCATGGAGTTTGTTCGCGTCGGAACGTATTCAGTCATGGTCGAGCACACAGGCTTTCAGAAGGTCGACAAGACTAACGTGATTGTGGACATCAATCAAGTGATCCGCACCGACTTCTCTCTGACGGTCGGAGCTCTCACGCAGTCGATCACCATCGAGGCCTCTGCATCTGTTATCAAGACCGACGATGCTAGCGTCTCGGAGATCATTGGCACCAGAGAAGTGGCCGATTTGCCACTAAATGGCCGCGATCCGCTTAGACTGGCAAACACTACGCCGGGAGTGATTCTGGGTCAAAAGGCAACCAATGGCACTCCACCGGGCGAAGACTTCATCGGTGCGGGCACGCGTGAAATCCAGAACAGCATTTCGCTCGATGGTATCAGCATCATCCAAAACCTTACATCGAATACGCCCACTCGGCCCATGGTGGAAGCCATTCAGGAAGTAGAGGTGCAGACCGGCACGTACTCGGCACAGTACGGCGCATATATGGGCGTACACATCAACGTGATTACCAAGAGCGGCACCAACGGACTGCATGGCAGCGCAGTCGAGTTCCTGCGCAACGACAAACTCGACGCCCGACCGTATTTCCTGAATCCTCTCGCGCGCAAAAATCCCTTACGTCAAAATCAATACGGTTTTGAATTGGACGGACCGATCATCATTCCCAAGCTCTACAACGGCAAGGACAAGACCTTCTTCATGGGCTCGTACGAAGGCCTGCGCCAGATTCGTTCGACCGCCGGTCTGGGCACTCTAATCACGCCTCAGATGCTCAGGGGCGATTTTTCCGCAGTCCTCACACCGATCAAGAACCCACTCGCGCCAGGTAATCCCGCCTTTCCCGGCAACATCATCCCAGCCTCGCTTATCTCTCCGATCGCGCTGAAGGTTGCCCAGTACCTGCCGCAACCCACTGGGTCAACCCTCACCAACAACTACTCGGCCGTCGTACCCAACAACAACAACACAGACCAAACTGTGGATCGCATCGATCAGAACCTGGGTTCGAAAATCCGTTTATTTTTCCGCTATCAGCGCCAACAAGAGACCTTGCTGGCTGGGTCTACAATACGGCCAAACGACACCACCGTAACAGTGTACACGACCAATTTTTCCATCGGCTATACCCACACGCTGACGCCGACCCTGGTGAATGATGCCAGATTCGGGAAACAATATCTGAAAACCGCGTCACTGAATTATTTCACGGTGAATGGCTTGGCCAACGCTGGTACCGCGCTTGGGATTCCGGGGTTCAACGGAGACACGGTCTACAGCAATCCAGGCATACCCGATATGAATATCACAGGATTCACCGGGGTGGGCAACGGTGCCACTAATTGGTTTCAGGACGACACAACTTGGCAAGGAGCAGATCAGCTTAGCTGGACAAAAGGCGCCCACACCATTATGGCTGGCATGGAATTCCGAAAGCTGATTACCGGTCGACAAGCCGTAAATAGCGGCCGCGGGCTGTTCAACTTCACGGGCCAGTTTTCAGGTTATGCTCCAGCGGACTTCTTGCTAGGGCTGCCATCGAATCTTAATACCCCGGTTCCTCAGGTTCGCGGTGTTGTGGCGGAATGGCGAGACGGCTTTTTCGCGCTGGACAACTGGCAGGTCTCCCGCAAGCTGACCGTCAACTACGGCCTTCGCTACGAACTTCCCACGGTCCCCTACACTGTAAACGGCATTGCCAGGGAGTTGAATCCCGAACAGACGATGCTTATTCCAGCCAACCCGCCCGTGAAGGGATTCCAGTTTATCTATCCCAATCACAAAGACTTCGCGCCGAGGGCGGGCCTAGCGTATCGGCTGACTGAGAAAACGGTGTTCCGCGGGGGCTACGGAATTTACTACAATCCAAACCAGACAAATAGTTTCACCTTCCTGAATGGGAACCCGCCCTTCAGTCCTGTGCTGACGTACACTTCGGTGCCTACGATGCCTCAGTTGTCGCTGGCCAATCCGATCCCGTCTGGCGTCAATGGCGCAGCACCAGCAGCTAACGTCATCACAGACAACTGGCACTTGCCCACGCCGTATATGAATCAATGGAGTGCCGGGATAGAACGGCAGCTCTGGCGCAACTCAGGTTTTGAGTTGCAGTATCTCGGCTCCCATGCTGTCCATCTGGATCGCAACTACTTCAACAACACGCCTCTTCCTGGATCGGGAGCCGTCAACCCCCGCCGCCCCAATCAGGCTTTTGCGCAGATCCGCACCGTTCAGAATGACGTGGATTCCACCTATGAAGGACTGAGCGCGGTGTATCGCCAAAGAATGTTCCATGGTCTCCAAATGCTCGCCAGCTACACATGGGCACATACACTGGACGTCAGTTCTGACTCGAATGGAGGCGGCACCAACATGAATCCCTATAACTGGCGTCAGGATTATGGGAATTCCAACTGGGACATTCGGCATCGATTTGTAATGAGCTTCACGTATGATATACCGTTCTTTACTACCTCGAATGCTGTTCTGAAGGGAGCGTTCGCCAAGTGGCAGCTCAACAGCATTACCACTTTGCAGAGCGGCACTCCGTTCAATGTCTCAATCGGCACGGATCGAGCCAACACCAGTTCGCAGGGGACCCAGCGGCCCGACTTGGTTGGAATGCCGTCTTCCAACTGTGGCGATGGCCATCTCACAAACTGCATCGACCCCTCGGCCTTCCAGTTGCCAGCTCTCTACACCTATGGAAACGCCGGACGCAATCTGCTGCACGGGCCTCACCTGTTCACTTCCGACCTATCGCTGTT
>JANXQZ010000811.1 GCA_025353235.1 Bryobacterales bacterium | reverse complement strand
CTACCTGGGAAGCCGTGATCTCCTGGTCGCCCAGCATCACGCGAAAGCCCTGGCCGTTACGCCCTTTCAACTGCGCGTGGGCTCGGAACAGCCTGGGGTTTTCAGATCCTTCGAGTCCCTTATCCAACCCGCGACGAGATTCGAGCGCCACCCCGCGAGCCCGTTCGATTACGGCCGGAAAATCGACTTCCACCGTTGGAATCCGCAGTCCGAACTCTTTCCCGCGCCTCGCAAGATGGGCCACGCGAGCCGATGCGATTGCAGCCTTGGTCGGCGTACATCCAAAGTTGACGCACGATCCGCCCAGGTATTTCTGTTCAGCCAACGCAACACTGCGTCCAGCTTTGGCCAAGGCCCATGCGAGCGGAATGCCGGCCTGCCCTCCGCCTATAATCAGAACGTCAAACTGGATGGCCGAAATTCTCACGCGGGAAAGGCAGCCAATTCCGCATTGACGCCAGCGCCGATGACGGCGATCTCGTCGCCTCCGGGCACAATCTCAAAAACGTAGCCCCGCAGCGGACTCATCTTCACCATTTCGTCCAGGTACTGGTTGAGCAGCGGCAGATCCAAATGTTTGGCATTGTGTCCCGCAATATAGAATTTGCCTGGACCGTCCATGTGGATCGAGTTCGCGGTTGCTGCCGCCAAGGCTCGATGCCAGAGACGCACGAAATCCAGGCAGCGCTGATCGCCCTTTTCAGCATTCTCGAAAATTTCATCGGGTTCCATGTCCAGAAAGCGCAGCCGCATCGCGCGATGGCCCATGAAGCCTTCCAGGTGGCCGCGTCCGCCGCAGCCGCAAAAGCGATCCGCAGGGTCAAGCGAGACCACCATGTGTCCGCCTTCCCAAATGCCTTCGGCGAACGGGTATCTCCCGAAGCCGATGCCGTTGCTCAACGTCCATACGCGGATCAAGCGGTCCAGGTGCCCCCGTGTGGCGGCAAGTCCGGCTGCCACGATGTCGGCGTCGTTGTAGAGCGACACCGGACAATCGATCCCGGCCGAACGCAACGCCGCGCTCAGCGTGTCCTGCATGCGGCAGCCTTTCAACTGCTGGAGATTAGGCGATTCCTCGATGATGCCGTTCCGAATGATTCCGGGAAACCCGACGCCAATCGCCTCGATCTTGCTGCCTTTAGCTGCCGCCACGATCTCCTGGCAGATGGTTTGAGCAATCACGTCGGAGGGCGCGCCCATGAATGTTTCGGACGAGCTCTCGTCTGGAAACAGCCGGAGCGAACCCACCAGCTTCCTGTCCTCCACCACGCCCACAACGACGTGTTCCGCCGTGGTTACTCCGATGGTCCGCCGCATGTAGCTCTCCCGCGAGGGTAGCACCCCGCTTGTCAAAACTTGGACAACTTGTTCAAACCGTTGAAGGCCGCCGCCTTGTAACATTCCGCGAGCGTAGGGTAATTGAATACCGTGTCCACGAAATACTCGACGGTGCCGCCCAGAATCATCACCGCCTGCCCGATGTGCAGCAGTTCGGATGCGCCCTCGCCAATAATGTGTACTCCCAGGATTTGCTTCGTTTCCCGATGGAAAATCAGCTTGAGGCGGCCAGTGGTGTCGCCGCGGATCTGACCGCGCGCGATTTCACGATAGAACGCCACTCCCACCTCGTACGGCACGTCCTCGTCCGTGAGTTGCTCTTCCGTCTTCCCGATGAAAGAGATCTCTGGAATGGTGTAGATCCCATACGGGTACAGGTCGGGATTCGAGTGTATGGTTTTTCCAAAGGCGGCCGCGGCCGCGATCCGGCCTTGCTCCATCGATACCGACGCAAGACTCGGAAACCCGATCACGTCGCCCACCGCAAAGATGTGAGGCTGTTTGGTCCGGTACTCTGCGTCCACCGGAATGCGGCCCCGACTGTCGGCCTCTACCCCCGCTGCGGCGAGATTCATCTCGTCCACGTTTCCCTGACGGCCCACCGCGTACAGCAGCGCGTCTCCCGAGATTCTCTTCTTGCTCTCAAGGTAGGCCACCACATTGCCTTCGCCCGCCTCTTCCACCGTGGATACTTCCTCGCCCAGCCGCATGGTGACGCGATGATCGCGCAAGTGATACGAGAGCGCTTCCACCATCTCGGAGTCGGCAAACTCGAGCAGCCGCGGCCGCTTCTCGATCAGGATGACACGCACTCCAAGCGTCGCGAAGATGCAGGTGTACTCCACGCCGATGACCCCGCCGCCCACCACGATGAGCGTCTTCGGGATCTCCGGCATCTGCAGGATCATGTCGCTGTTGATGATGTTCTTGTCGTTGATGTGAATGCGGGGCGAGGTGGCGGGCTTGGTTCCAGTGGCGATGATGATGATTTCGCCGTGATAATCCACCTTGCCGCGAACGTTTTCCACCGTAATCGTGTGGGGGTCCACGAAACAGGCGATGCCGGTAAGCAGGTCGATATTGTTTCTAGAGAGCTGGGCCTGGGTGACGTCAATCTCCGTCTTGATTACGTGCTGAACCCGAAAGGCCAGGTCAGCCATCGTGATCCGTTCTTTCACGCGGTAGTTGATGCCGTAGACGTTTTGATAGAGATAGCCGGATAGATGAAGGACGGCTTCGCGGATGGTCTTGCTGGGAATGGTGCCGGTGTTGATACAAGCACCGCCCACTACCTCCCGCCGTTCGATCACGGCCACGCGCTTGCCGGACTTGGCTCCCTGGATGGCCGCGCGCTGACCGGCGGGACCGGAACCGATGACGATAAGATCGTAGGTCTGCAACTTGCTCCTACTTTAACGCAATGCGCATCAAGTCTTTTTAATTAGGCGAATCTCGAACAGTTTTGGCCAGCGCTTACCCGTGACGAAAATGCGGTCGCTCTTCGCATCGTAGGCGATTCCATTCAGGACGTCGGTCTGGCCTGCCACTCGATCCGTGTCGGCCAGCAGCCCTGTAAGGTCGATCCAGCCGGTTACTTTGCCGCTCTCAGGGTCGATGCGGGCTATGCGATTCGTAGTCCAGATATTCGCGTATATTTCCCCTCTAATCCACTCCAATTCATTGACGTTCTTTACGGGAACGCCTTCGTCGGTGACGGTAATGCGTCCCAGTTCTTTTAAAGTTTCGGGGTCCCAGAAGCGCAGTTCCGGCGTGCCGTCGCTCATGATGATGCGCTTGCCGTCTTGAGTAAGCGCCCAACCCTCGCCCTGATACGTGAATTGGCGCTGCAAGCCGAGGCCCGCGAGATCGTAGACAAAACCAACCTGCGTTTTATAGGTTAGTTCGATGAGGCGATCCTTCCAGTTGATGATTCCTTCGCCGAAGTACTGTCCGGGGATCTGGTGCTCTTGGACGATCTCGCCTGTCTCCAGGCGCACCTTGCGAATCGAAGATTGCCCTTCGAGCCCGGTGCTTTCATAGAGGAACCCATCCAGATAGAAAAGACCTTCGGTGAACGCAGCGGGGTCGTGAGGATAGGTATGCACGACGTCGTAGAAGTATTGGGGGATTTCCTGCGGTTGCGATGGGCTGCAAGCCGCCAGCAAAAGAGCCGCCGCCGCAAAGAACAAATGTTTCGGAAGCGGAAGCATGCTGAAGGTCACCTTGCCTATTTTACAGAAGCTGTCCTGCGGCGCGAATCCTTTATCCTGAAGGTAGTGGTTCCTATTCACATCATTGGCGGCGGATTGGCAGGTTGCGAAGCTGCGCTCCAGGTCGCGCGAGCCGGTATTCCCTGCCGCCTCTATGAAATGCGTCCCGCGGTTCAGACCGCCGCGCACAAGACCGACCAGCTAGGCGAATTGGTTTGCAGCAATTCCCTCAAGAGCGAATCGGAGAACAGCGCCCCCTGGTTATTAAAAGAGGAACTGAGGCGTTTGGGTTCGTTTTTGCTGGAGGCCGCGCGAACGGCAAGGGTCCCCGGTGGCCACGCTCTCACGGTTGATCGGGAAGTCTTCGCCCAGGAGATTACGCGTTTTTGCAAAACGAACCCAATGATCGATCTGCGCCGCGAGGAGGTGAAAACGCTCCCGAACGACGGCATCTGCATCATCGCCACCGGTCCGCTCACCAGCGGCAGCCTCGCGGCCGAAATCGCGCGCATCACCGGATCGGACCGCCTGTTTTTCTATGACAGCATCAGCCCTATCGTGGACGCCGAAAGCATCGATACGTCTATCGCCTTTCGCGCCTCACGCTATGGCAAGTCGCTGGACGGCAGCGACGATTACTTGAACTGCCCCTTCAACAAGGCAGAGTACGAGCGCTTCGTGGATGAGTTGCTCGGCGGCCAAAGCGTGCCCGCCCACATTCCAGAAGATCAAACTCCGTTCTTCGAAGCGTGTTTGCCCATTGAAGAGATCGCACGGCGGGGACGCGACACGCTGCGATTCGGACCGATGAAACCAGTGGGGCTCACGGATCCGCGCACGGGTCGCTGGCCGTATGCGGCGGTGCAACTAAGACAAGAGAACCTGCGGGCCGACAGCTACAACCTGGTCGGGTTTCAGAATCACATGCGCTTCGGCGAGCAGCAGCGCATCCTACGCCTGATTCCCGGGCTTGAAAAAGCCGAGTTTCTCCGCTATGGGCAGATTCACCGCAACACTTATATCAATGGGCCGATGCTGTTGAGCCGCGCCTTGCACTTGCGGAATCGACCGCAGGTGTTTTTTGCAGGCCAGATTTGCGGGGTGGAAGGCTACGTTGAGTCGATCGCGACGGGGCTGACGGCGGGCCGTCATGCGGTGTCGCTAGCGCGCGGCGAAGCAGTCCGGCCATTTCCGCGAGAGACGGCCTTGGGTTCGCTATGCGAGTACGTCTCATGCGCCGACCCACGCGATTATCAGCCCGCCAACATCACTTTCGATCTCCTGCCAGCCTTGGACGAAGAAACCCGCCGCAAATTCCGGCATGACAAGAAGGCCCGCCATGCCGAGGTCTGCCGACGCGCGCTGGCAGGACTTGCCGGATATCTGGAAGCTCGCGCCGAAGCCCATGCCTGAGCTCGTGGGACAGATCGAGCGTTACCTCGATCAACTGCGGCGCGAGAACGCGTCCCCCCACACGATCCGGAATTATGCCTCCGATCTCGGGCAGTTTCGCGAATATTTTTCCCCTCCCGGCGGTGAGACTCCTTCCATGGGCCAGATCGATACTCTCGCTTTGCGGGAATGGCTGGGGTATCTCTACAAGCAAAATCTTTCCGCTGTTTCGATGCGGCGGAAGCTGGCTGCTGTCAGGTCTTTCAGCAAGTTTCTGACGCGGGAGGGGGATTTTTCGACGAATGTCGCAAAGCTGCTGCGCACTCCCAAAGCCCCGCAGAAGCTCCCGCGCGTGCTCACGGCGGAACAAACTAATTCCTTAGTGGATCAGGTGGCGGAAGACAAACTCGAACGCCCCTACCCGGAGCGCGATCTGCTGATCTTCGAATTGCTGTATGGTTGCGGAGTGCGCGTCAGCGAACTGGTCGGGCTGAATCTAGAGGATTTCGATTACTCGGAGCGCTGGATTCGGGTGCTTGGCAAAGGCAGGAAAGAGCGGCAGATTCCATTTGGGTCGAAAGCTGCATCCGCGTTGACTCGGTATCTGCAAACGCGCAGGCGAACGAGCGAGGAGCACGCGCTGCTGCTGAATCATCTAGGCGGTCGCTTGACGGTTCGCGGAACCCAAAAAATCGTGAAGTTCTATGCGAGCATGCTGACCGGCGATTCGAGCCTGCATCCGCACAGCCTTCGGCATGCCTATGCCACGCACCTTCTCTCCGATGGAGCCGACCTGCGCTCGATTCAGGAGCTGCTTGGACACGGCCAGCTCTCGACGACTCAGAAGTACACGCAGGTTTCGCTGATGGACTTGATGAGGGTGTATGACAACGCCCACCCGAAGGCACGATGAGCCGCCCGAAGCCGGCTGCAAGCAAGATTGCCCAATGTCACTAGTTTTCCCTGCGATCGGGATTCGGCATTGATCGTGGGGCAGGCAATCTTGCCTGCAGCCGCCTTTTAGGCGGCTTTCCGGGCATTTGTACCCTGAGAAAGCCGGCTGAAAGCCGGCTGCAGCCCAGATTGACTGCCCCACAATTTGCCAAATAGCCGTACAGGGCCATCAATGCTAGCGGATATACAACTGAAAAGCCCCCCAATAGTAGGGAAGCCTGTAAGTATGATTCGCCTTCATGAGCTCGAGCTTCGCGGCATGCAAAGCCTCTGCAGGAGATTCGTTGCTGGTAAGACCTGCATAGAGCCGGTCCATCAACCGCGGAGTGGATTCATCGCTCACGTCCCACAATCCGGCGACGACGTTCCGCGCGCCTGCCTCGAAGAAGGCCCACATAAAGCCGACCAAGCCTTCGCCGGCGAGGGTCTTGGCGCCCGCTCCGCGGCACGCTGAAATGGTTACCAGGTTGGCCCGCATAGGATTCTTAAGAACGTCCCGCGCCGTAAGCTCGTTCTGACCGCTCAAGCCCGACAGGATGATTGCGGAATCGAGTGGAACGTCGTGATTCGCAGTTGCATGCGCGGTGAAGTGAACGTACGCGTATTCATCGCCTGCAGCCTTCCGATACACAGCGGGAACGGCTTCCGCTTTGCGATACGCCGCAACTTTGGAACGCTCGAAATGACTCTCGATCCGGTCAATCTCGTTCTCGGCAAAGGGCAGCTTCGGATAGCGATCGCTCGTAAAGCTAGGATCGCCAATCAGGAGCAGTTTCCCCGAACGGTTGACCGCAGAATTTCTTTTTACCAGCATATTCAGCGACGGAACAACCGATATCGTGGCGTCTTCCAGGAAGTAATGCAGCTTCGGCGAGGCTACCGGAAGAGTCTCGAAATTGAGCGCGTGCAGCGCGCCGTCTGGAACGATGTAGAGTCTGCACCCTGCGGGTATGCGTTCGGCTACCGGTCCCAAAAGAGCATCGTAAAGTTCGCGTCCCGTGGGATCTTCCACGTCCAGCGGATCGTGCAGGTTCTCGATCATCGCCCGATAAGTTTCAATCAGCGGGCGCAGCTTTTCGCGAGGTGGCAGGGGATAGGCGATCACTTGCCCGGGGGTTGTTAACCACACATACGAGCGCTTCTCTCCCAGCCAATAAGAGATGAGCGTCGCTCCAGTGCTGCGCGCAACTTGGCGATACTCGGCGGAGCTGACGGGACGAATTACGTCGCTCCCTCCAAGACGTTCCTGCAGGCTTCGGCTCCTGCTCGCTTCAGCCACCTCCTGGGCTCGTTCGGTCTTCCCGCGCGCCATGAGAAAATCCACGTAATCTCCGTAGACATTCATCAGGTTGGACAGGAAATTCATTTTCGTTTCGTCGGCGTGGAGAGTAGAGCGGGTCTGCTCCACCACATGGAGAGCAGCCTCGAACTCCTTCGCCGCCTGGGCATCCCGACCCTGGTTGGCGTACATCTTTGCCAGTCCGGAATGCGCGTAGAGCGACGGGGCGGCATCCTTCGAGGGACTATTCATGACTTTTAGAAAGATACCTTCCGCCTCCGCCTCTTTTTTCTGGCCTTCTAGGATTCGCGCAGAATTTACTAGCGAATGTAGCTCGCCATCCGGTTCATGCAGGCGCTGTTTCATGCTTAGCGCTCTGAGGTTGTAGGCGGAAGCCCGGTCCCACTCTTTGGTTTCAATCGAGACCGTGGCAAGGTTGCTCAGCCAGATCGCGGTAGTCAGCGGCGAGTTCAGCTTCTCAGAGAGCGCGAGGGCCTGCTCGAAGTAGCTCCCGGCTGTTCGATAGTCATTTCGCTCAAGATAAATATTTCCGGTATTGCCAAGGGCGACTTGCAGATTGTGGGTGTCGCCCGTTTGGGTCGCGAGATCGCGGGCTTTTTGGAACGTCAGGAGCGCGCGATCCAGCTCGCCCAGGCGAAAAAGACACATGCCAAGGCTGTTCAAAGCCGCTGCTTGTGGCGGTCGATCTCCGGCGTCGGCCATTCGGGACAGCGCACGCTCGAGCGAAAGCGCCGCCTCTTCGTAACGGGACTGGGTAATCAGCAGATGGGCCAGCGTTGTCAGGCCGTAACTCTCTCGTGCCCGATCATGATTGGCCACTGCGAGCCGATCGGCATGGTTGATCAGAGCTTCGGCTTCCGCAGCTTTTCCACTGCGGCTCAACAATCGAGCTTGCAGAAACTCGACACTGGTGAGAAGACCGGTGTCGTTCGCTGTTTGAGCGAGTACCTTGGCCTCCTTCAGCCGCTCTTCCGCTTGGCCATAGTTAGAAAGAGTGAATTCCGCATACCCTTGCAATTGTTTTGCCTGTCCACGCAAACTCGCGAACTCAGCCCCTGGGGGCGGTTCTTTCTGAAGGAACGACAAAGCCGGTCCTCCACCGAGGTTCTGTTGAACAAGCTCCGCTTTTCTTAAATACAATTTCCAGTAAAGATCGGGCGATTTTCTCGCGGCTTCGGGCAAAGCTTTATCAATGATTCGGAGAGCGGCTTCGGGCTTGCCTTCTTTCCGGAGGGCCAGCGCCTGGTTGTAACGGGAATCGAGGGATGGACCGGGAGTGCAAGCGCTGATCAACGCCGCCAGGAGGAGACCTTGGGCAGGTCGGGACGCTGCCCAAGAACGTATGCGGATCGAACTCACTCTGTTTACGGACCAGTAGGAGGCGGCGAGCTACCCGGAGTGGGCTCACTTAAGCCGGGATCGTCGAATGAGGGATTATCTGCGGGTGGCGGGGGGATACTTGGCTTCTGGGCACCTCCGCCAATTGGAGGCGGGGAACTGCCAGGCGTGGGCTCGCTTTTCAGCTGCATCGCCGGGTGGTTAGGAGTTAAGGTCCGCAGCCAGTTGGCTGTCGACGCTTCAAAGGCGAAAGAGGCGCTCCCGCCGCACAAAGTCGGAGGAAAAAAAAGAACCCGCCAAGAAGAATTCGAGGCGGGCGGATACTTCATCAAGATGTTGCGTCTGCCGAATGCCGGCGCGCTCTGCTGCATAAAGGCTCCTAATAGCTGCTAAGGTCGATTGTGTAAGTTGCAATAACGGTGCTGGAATCTTGGCCGCGAACTTTGAACACATAAGTGCCGGACGGAAATTCCGAGCGGCGCAAGAGAATGCTAAACGGCTGCCCCGCAGTTGGTTTAGGCAGAGCCACCGTCTTAAGTGAAGCTCCTCCGCTTTTTTCGATGCCGCAGGTATAGCTTGGAAAGCTGGAAGCATCGGGCAGCCAAAAGTAAGCTACCCAGAACGGACTCCGGTTGGAGAGATGGAAGGAGTTGTTTTCGCGAGCAATCTTGAGCGGAAAGGCCGTCAATGGCTGGGGTTCACCCAGTGACGCCACCTCCTTGCGCAAGCCGGGAAGCATGAACGCGTTCTGGTAAACCACCAGGCCGAGCAGCAAGCCGGCCATGGCGGTTAAGGGCAACGCGAACGAAGCACGAAACCGATCGAGCCAGCTCGGTCCGGTAAGGACGAGCGGCGCGCTGACAGCTTCGGGAACACGAGCCCGGTCATGAAATACCGCACGGACGTTCTCATCGAAGATTTCGCCCGTGGCCAGTTCCTCCGAGCATTGCTGGCAGGAAAAAAAATGCTGTTCGAAAGCCTCGGCTTCCACCTTGGACAGGTCGCCCGCAGGGTACCGCGAGATCGCCTGCATTCGAATGGCATCTTCGTGTTCCATCTTCATCCCCTCATTTGTACTTGTGTTTTCGGGAGCCATTCCGTTTCATTTTAATTGTTTATTCTAAGATTTCGGTGAGCCATCCGGGCCAACATTGCCGAGCACTTCGCGAAAGCGCATCTTAGCCCGATGTATGAGTACGCGGTAGTACTCAGGCGTTACCCTTAATTCCCGGCAAATAAAATCCTTACCTCTTTCCTCGAGATACACCATTCGAAGCAGCTCGCGATCTTTCACAGGCATGGAATCGAGAACCTGCTCCACCAGACGCTTTCTCTCTTCGGAGACCAGGTTTCGCGTGGGATCGGCGTCTTCATCGACGACCTCTGGCGCGTCTTCTGGAATCTGCGGATGTCGAGTGGAGGCGCGGAAGTGCTCCATCATCACGTTATTGCAGACTGAATTCACAAACCCGCCTAAGCGCTCCGGATTATGCAGCCCATCCCGCTTCCGGATAGAACTGAGAACCCGCAAGAACGTGTCCTGGCGGATATCTTCAATCATCTGATGAGAGCGCAGTTTGGTTCGGAGCTTAATGCGCAAGAGCGTGCCGAAGTACGCCGTGAAGTGATCCACTACGGACTGATCGCCGGCTGCAAGTTTCTGGATGTAACTCTCGTCGAAGGAGAAGGCGCTCATTGCTTGGGGTCTTCTGGCATTCAAGCCAGTCGCGATTATAGCAAGTCCGGCAAGCGAATTTAGTAAGGCAAGTTACTCTGGCATAATAGAGTTTTTGGGGAGTTATTAAGTGAGAATTAAAAGTTTAAGAGAATAAGTGGAGCAATTCCTGCTATTTTCTTTTCTGTGTAGGCAGCAGAACGGATGTTCATGGCTTCAGAAGAGCGTTGATCGCCGTCTGCCCGATGGCCTCGTCTACTTCCGAAGGCGCTCCGCTCACGCCGATGGCACCTATGGTCTGGCCTTCCACTTGAATCGGCAGCCCGCCTTGATTTGGAAAAGCATTAGGGAAAGCGAGGACCTGAAGGTCGCCGCTTTTGAGCTGATCGGCCGCGCTCTTGGATGGCTTCTTGAAGAACGCGGAGTGACGCGCTTTCTTCTGAGCGAACTGAATCGTGTTGAGGCCCGCGCCGTCGCCCTTTTGAAGATAGAGCAGGTTTCCGCTCTCATCTACTATGCAGATGGTCACCTGAACGTTGCGCTTGAGGGCTTCCGCCTCCGCTGCGGCAACCATCGTCTTGATGGCAGAAAGGTTTATATAGCGCTTGGTCGGAAGATCGGCGGCGGTTGTGAAGGAGGGCATAAGAATCAGCAGTAGTGGGAACAGCTTGAACATGGGCATTATACTAACAGCTTTTAGACATCTGTACGAGATTGCCTGCGATAGGCCAAGAGCTTATGGGTTCCTTCGACCGTTACCGCCCAGGATCGAAATCCCACGAATCGAATGACGGGAAAATCAGTAGGTCACTCGCACCGGCGATACATTGGATGTAGGAGAAAGTTCATGAAACGAAACGCATCGGCGATCTGGCAGGGCGGCATCAAGGATGGCAAGGGGTCATTATCCACCGCGAGCGGGACTCTGAAGGACACCCAATATTCGTTCAGCACGCGGTTTGAAAACGGAGTAGGAACGAACCCGGAGGAGCTGCTTGCAGCGGCGCATGCAGGCTGCTTTGCTATGGCCCTTTCGGCCCAGCTTGGGGCTGCCGGAATGACCGCCCAACGGATTGATGCTACCGCCACCGTGACGCTCGATAAGGTAGAAGGTGGCTTCGCCATCACCGAAAGCCACCTTGAGGTGAAGGCGAAAATACCAGGAGCAGATCAGGCTGCGTTCGATAAAGCGGCGGCGGAGGCTAAGACAGGCTGTCCCGTGTCAAAGCTATTCAATGCTAAAGTCACGATGACCGCCACGCTG
>JANXQZ010000774.1 GCA_025353235.1 Bryobacterales bacterium | reverse complement strand
ACGTCCGGACGGCGCCGCAGCAAATCGGCGGGAATGCCGACGACGGCATGCACCGGCGACTTCGGGATCGGCACTGCCGATGGCACCATCGCGAGTCATGAGATAGCGGAATGGATGGACGATCCGCTTGGAACCAATGCGACTCCGGCCTGGGGAAATATCGGCCAGGTGTCGGGCTGCCAAGGCAACTGGGAAAATGGCGATCCGCTTTCCGGAACGCTCATGCCAGCCATCACTCTCGGCGGCAAGGCGTACCACATGCAAGAGCTGGGTTTCTACAGTTGGTACTTCAATAAGTCCGGGAGTGGCTCGGTAGGAACCGGCGGTAAGTTCTCGAGTAACGGCAAGTTTGCAGGTCCTTCAAAGGCGTGTCCGCCGGGTGGCACTTTCTAAGCCCTTTTACAAGGATTTTCTAACTCGTTCCCCGTACATGCGAGCCTTGTCAAGTATCTCGGCCTCATTCAGCGTGAGGGACTTACCATCCCTCACTACGGCTCTTCCGTTTACCACCACATCGCGGACATCCGATCCCTTCAGCGCGTACACGATTTGAGAATACACATTGTAGAGAGGAACCGAGTGCGGTCGATCCAATCGCAGGGTGATAAAGTCGGCTCGCTTCCCGATCTCGAGCGACCCAATTTCCTTCTCCAACCCGGCGACTTGCGCGCCTAATATGGTCGCCATCTCCACAGCCTGCTGAGCCGGCAGAGAGCGCGGGTCCATGGTGGCAACCTTTTGAAGATTGGCGGCTAGGTTCATTTCTTCCATCAGATCCAAGTCATTGTTGCTGCCGGCAGGTCCATCCGTACCCAGTCCTACTGGAATGCCGGCCTTCAACAGCTTGACCACGGGAGCGATACCGCTGGCGAGCTTCATGTTGCTCGACGGATTGTGAGCGATTCCCGTGTGCCGCAATTTCAGGATGGTTATGTCGGCATCGTCCAGCCAGACTCCATGAGCCGCGATGGTGGGACCATTCAACACGCCCAGGGAATCGAGCACTTGAGTTGGACTCATGTTGCGCTTGGCCTGCGTCTCGTCGTTCTCGCGCTTCGTTTCAGACAAGTGGATCACGAGAGGCACGCCGTAACGATTGGCAAGGGCGCGTGATGCTTTCAGACTCTCATCGCTATTAGTGTAGAGAGCGTGAGGAGCCACGGCGGGGACGATCAGCGAATCGCCCTTGAAGCGCCGTATTAATCTTTCGGCATACTTGAGACCCTCTGCGGGACTCGCCGAATCCGGGTCCTTAAAGCCGATGATCGTTTCGCCTAAAACGGCGCGCAATCCGGCTTCCTTGGTCGCCTCGGCGACCTGCTCCTCGAAGAAATACATGTCAACGTAAGTGGTGGTGCCCGAGAGCATCATTTCCAGGCATGCCAAGCGCGTTCCCCAGGTGACAAATTCCGGGTTCACGTTCTTCGCCTCTGCGGGGAAGATATACTTTTCGAGCCACTCCTGCAGCACCAGATCGTCCGCCAAACCGCGGAAGAGTGACATCGGCGCATGGGTGTGAGTGTTGATCAGGCCCGGCATGATTAATGCTTGCGGTCGATCAATGCGCTGTTTGCTCGGATGTTTGGCGATCACGTCGGCTGCCGGGCCGACAGCGACAATGCGTTCTCCCTTGATAGCGACAGCGCCTTTTTCGATCAAGCGGCGCGAGCCGTCCATGGTCACCACGTAGCGCGCCGTGTAGATGGCGTCCACTGGCTGGGCGGCGACGTTGACGCAAAAGGTCAGCCCAACGATCGCTTTGAGAATAGTCTTCATTACTTCAAGAAAGAGTCGTCGAACGGTCTAGGAAAGATCTCCTTCAACCGCACAGTCTCTATAACTCCATGCAGGTTTACCATAGTGAGTTCGATATCTCCGCAAAACTCCCATAGGATCTGCCGACATGCCCCGCAGGGCGGAGTTGGCTGCTCGGTATCCGCTGCCACGGCAATGCGCACGAAGTCGCGCGGACGCACGCCCTCGGAGATAGCCTTGAAGACAGCAACGCGCTCGGCGCACACGGTGAGCCCATAGGTTGCGTTCTCTACGTTGCAGCCGGTAAACACGCGACCCAGCTTGTCTTCCAGTGCCGCGCCCACTTTGAAATGCGAGTACGGAGCGTGGGCGTTCTCGCGCACCGCCAAAGCAGCCAGAAGAAACGGACTCATAGTTTCGGCAGCAGCCCCTTCAGCAAGCGTAGCAAGGTGTCTCGTACGTTGCGGCCCGTCTCCAGCACCTCTTCATGATTGATCTTTTGGGGCAGAATACCGGCGGCCATGTTCGTGACGCAGGAGATAGCGAGCACGCGCATGCCGAGGTAGTTTGCCATGATCGCCTCCGGGACTGTCGACATGCCCACCAAGTCCGCGCCAATCGTACGGAGGAAACGAATCTCGGCCGGAGTTTCGTAGCTGGGTCCTGGCAGGGCGGCGTACACGCCTTCGGAGAGCCGAATGCCTAGCTCATCAGCGACGGCGTGGGCGATGCGGCGATACTCGGCCGAATACGCGTCCGACATATCGGGAAAGCGCGGGCCGAGCGAATCGTCGTTGGGGCCGGTCAGCGGATTCTGGCCTTGCAAATTTATGTGGTCGGAAATCAACACTAGCGCGCCCTGCGAGTAACTGAGATTGATGCCGCCAGCGGCGTTGGTGAACA
>JANXQZ010000747.1 GCA_025353235.1 Bryobacterales bacterium | reverse complement strand
AAATAAAACTACCCAGATCAGATCTTGCGGCCGTACACGCCTGAGCGACTCCCGGAACGGGGCGCGCGAACTTGCTGAGGTTGGCTCCAACCTGTAATCTTAGCCGGGTTTGTGACAAAATGGATTTACACGCGGTCTCATGGAAAATTCTAAATCTCTCGTTTCGCCTTCAGCAGGCCCAGCTACGCCCGTTGAGGACGAGAATTCATTTGCCAACATTCTCTCGGAGTTCGAACAGCATCACGGGAACGGTCACGATCAATCGGTGCAGGGCACCGTGGTTTCCGTAGGTCCTGAATCGGTGTTTGTGGATATCGGACGCAAGATGGATGGCGTAATCCCGGTGGAACAGTTTCGCAACGATGCGGGCGAGCTGTCGATTCGGGTTGGCGACTTGATGGTGGTGTCGATCACCGGACGCGATAGCGAGGGTTTCTACCTGCTCTCCACGATCAAAGTGGAACGCCCGAAGGATTGGAGCGCCTTCGAACAGGCGTTCGCGGACAAGCGGACGATTGGCGGGACGGTTACGGAGTTGGTGAAGGGCGGGCTGCGCGTGGACGTCGGCGTTCCGGCTTTTCTTCCGGCTTCCCGCAGCGGTGCCCGCGATCAGGCGGAGATGGAAAAGCTGGTGGGGCAGGCGATCGAGGTCAAGATCATCAAGCTGGATATCGCGGATGAGGACGTGGTGGTGGACCGGCGCGTGATTCTCGAAGAGCGTTCGACGCAGTTGAAGCAAGAGGCGTTCGGGCAATTGCAGGAAGGGGCGGTGGTGCGCGGGACCGTGCGCAGCCTCACCGATTTTGGGGCTTTCGTGGAGCTCTCACCGGGCGTGGATGGGCTGCTGCATATCGCCGACATGTCGTGGGTGCGCGTGGCCAAGCCCGGCGATGTCGTCAATGTCAACGATGCGCTCGAGGTTAAGATTCTCAAAATCAACCGAGACACGCGCCGGATTTCTCTAGGGTTGAAGCAATTGATTCCCGATCCGTGGACCATGGCTGGCGATCGGTTTCATGTGGGCGAGCGTGTCCAGGGCAAGGTTTCCCGCCTAACCGATTTTGGGGCTTTCATCGAGCTGGCTCCCGGCGTGGACGGCTTGATCCACGTTTCCGAGATGTCTTGGTCGAAGAAGGTTCGCAAGCCGAGCGATCTGCTCAAGCCGGGCGAATTAGTTGAGGCGGTGGTGCTGGGCGTAAATGCGCCCGAGCATCGCATTTCGCTAGGGCTGAAGCAGGCTCTCGGCGATCCTTGGGAAGAGGCGGAAAAGAAGTACGCTCAGGGCACGGTAGTGGAAGGTGCGATCACCAGCATCCAGCCGTTTGGCGCGTTTGTCGATCTGGGCAATGGCGTAGAAGGCATGATTCACATCGGCGATATCAGCCGCGAGAAGCGTCTGAATCATCCGCGCGAGATGCTCTCGATGGGCCAGATTGTTAAAACGGTGGTGCTGGAGCAAGATCGGGAGCGCCGGCGGATTCGGCTCGGGATGAAGCAGTTGGAGCCGACCAGCGTGGATCAATTTATCGCGGAGCATACAGTGGGCGAGACGGTGACGGGGCGGATCGTGGATGTATCGGGATCGCGTGTTAAAGCGGAACTCGGCGAGGGCGTTTTTGGCGTGTGCCGCATTCAGGTGCCCGAACCGCAGGCCAAGGCCGAAGCAAAACCCCAGTCGCCTAAAGCGGATCTGTCCTCAATGTCGGCGATGCTGACGGCTCGCTGGAAGCAGGGAGTGGGGGTCGGCGGCGAAGCGGGAGCAGCGCCGGTGCGCGATCAACTGAAGGCAGGCCAACTCCGCAGTTTCAAGATCACGAGCCTTGATCCGGCTAAGAAGACCGTCGACGTGGAACTGTTGGATTAGAGGCGAGTGCCTCGCACGGCACGCGGGTGGGAGATTACAGCTGCTGAGCTGAAGGCCTGGACACTATTTGAGGACGAGCGAGTGCTGGTTCTCGACAAGCCGGGACTGGTGGTTTGTCACCCTTCGAAGTTTGGACCTTGGTCGAGTCTGGCTGGGGCATGCCGCGAATATTTAGGGCTGGACAGGGTGCATCTGCCCGTGCGCCTGGATCGCGAGACAAGCGGCGTCGTGGTTGTTTGCAAAGATCGGGTTACCGGCGTGCGACTCCACACTGCTATGTCCAATCGGGCCGTGCGCAAGACTTATCTTGCAATTCTAAAGGGAACACTTTCCGGTCCGCTACTCGTGAATGCGCCGCTCGGGCGCGAGGTGGGCGGGGTCTACACTACGCGCCAGTGCGTGCTTGACCAAGGCGGCCGCGAGGCTGTGACGGAGTTCTCGCCTTTGTCGCATGGCGGCGGATATAGTTTCGTGCGGGTCACCCCGCACACGGGCCGCATGCATCAGATTCGGGTTCACGCCGCGCATGCCGGTTATCCGGTTCTGGGCGATAAGCTGTATAGTTGCGATCCGGCGTTGATGCTGAAGTTTATCGAGTCGGGCTTTACTGCGGAGTTGCGGCGGGAGTTGCTGATGGACCGGCAGGCGCTGCATGCTGCGGAACTGGTCTTCTGTTTGGAGGACGGGGAGGTTGGGTATCGCGCTCCGTTAGCGCCCGATATGGTTGAGTTTTGCGGAGCAATGAATATTCCGCTTTGAGAAGCAGTGCGCTGAGAGAAACGTCTATCAGCCGCGGCTTTTTGCCAGCAATGAAATAAGAAATGTTCGAGCAATGTCTTCGTCTCGAATCAGATTCCATTTAACAAAGGCTTGCTGAGCCAATTTCACCTGCTCGAGTGCTTCCTTGCGAGTCCAGAAGGTAATGTTATCGTAATCCGCCGTGTGGCGTTTAGGCTGCAACTGGGCGAAGGCCTTGCTACCACTCGAAGGTTCGCAACGACTTCAATATCTTCGTCAACGAATGGAAAGACGAGCCGGTTTAGAATTCGATTGGAGGCCGATTTCATAGTAGCGTGATCAAACGCCCGATCAAGGCCTGCGCTTAGATAATGCTTGCTCCAACTTGCAACGGATTCGCTGATCAAAAGGTGGAAGAGCGCGTAGTGGGCCGTCGAGACAGCTCGTCGCAAGCTCGCTTGTGTTGGATTCTCAGGCTCCGTATTTACGAGTTGAATCGCTTGCTGAAGAAGATCATCATGGAACGCCATGCTTATGACCATTCAGGGTCGCTGCGCTTTGCCTGCTCGGATTCGCCGCGGAAACTGAAATAAGGAAGCAGTCCCCAATTCTCGTGGGGGCGAATCTCATCGAATAAAATTGTCGCGATATTACCG
Organism: Bryobacterales bacterium; assembly: GCA_025353235.1. GTDB lineage: Bacteria > Acidobacteriota > Terriglobia > Bryobacterales > Bryobacteraceae > JANXQZ01. The sequence continues at coordinate 4,681 of JANXQZ010000747.1, read as the reverse complement.
GACACATCCGCAAGAGTCTCTTCCGTGCTGGCGGCATCCGACAGAACGATGCGGAAAAAGATGGCGGGGTCCCCGCTCCAATCCTCTCCAATGTTGTATCTGACGCGAACGGCTTCCGGGCCCAGCTTTCGCATCGCGTCGTCCACGACGGTCGCGATCTGCGCTTGATTGACGAAATAGCTGGGAACCATCGGCATACGTTGATTATCTCGCGTCCTGAAGGTTCCACGGCTAGAAAAGGCTATATTGGAGAAGAAGGGTTCGCATCCTCCTGAACGTCGCAGCAGCGCCTTCTCTCATCACAAACCCTATGCCGGAAAAGCCGTACGACCCGCAGAACATTGAACTGAAGTGGCAAGAGCGGTGGTCGCAAGATCCCGATCTGTACAAGCCCCTGGAAGACCTCTCCCGCCCCAAGTTTTACGTGCTGGAAATGCTCCCCTATCCCAGCGGCACTCTGCACATAGGCCACGTACGCAACTACGCCATCGGCGATGCGCTGGCGCGCTACAAGTGGATGCGCGGCTTCAGCGTGCTGCATCCGATGGGCTGGGACGCCTTCGGACTCCCCGCCGAAAACGCCGCCATCGCCAACAAGCGCGACCCCTACGAATGGACCCTGTCCAACATTGAAAACATGAAGCGCCAGCATCGCCGCATGGGCTTCAGCTACGACTGGTCGCGTGAATTGGCCACCTGCGATCCCCGCTACTACCGCTGGAACCAGTGGTTTTTCCTCAAGATGCTGGAGCGCGGGCTGGCCTACCGAAAGAAGTCGCTGGTGAACTGGTGCCCCGAGTGCGGCACCGTTCTGGCGAATGAGCAGGTGGTGGACGGATGCTGCTGGCGGCATGAAAAGACCCCGGTTGAACAGCGCGACCTGGAGCAGTGGTTCCTGCGCATCACCGCGTACGCCGACGAACTGCTGGACGGACTTGGAAAGCTGGAAGGCCACTGGCCGGACCGCGTCCTGACCATGCAGCGCAATTGGATCGGCCGCAGCGAAGGGGCCGAAGTCGATTTCAAGATGGAAGAGGGCGCTTCCAAAATCCGGGTATTCACCACGCGCATCGACACCATTTACGGCGCGACCGCGCTGATTTTGGCGCCGGGGCATCCGGCCTTGACGGACCTGCTGACGGCGGCGCAGAAAAACGAAGCCAAGCGCATGCTGGACGTGCTGGCCGCGAAAGGGCCGGGCGATATCGAGAAGGAAGGGTTCTTCACCGGGCACTTCGCCATTAATCCCTTCAACGCGGCGAGGGTCCCCATCTGGGTGGGAAACTTCGTCCTGATGGGGTACGGGACCGGCGCCATCATGGCGGTCCCTGGCCACGATCAGCGCGATTTCGAGTTCTGCACGCAGTACGAGATCCCGATCGCCGCGGTGATTGGGCCGGCGTCCGGGGAGCTGCCCGCGGTCCCTTATCTGGACTACGGCGTTCTCCAAAACTCGGGCGAGTATAGCGGCCTGCCCAGCGCCGAAGCGCGCACGGCGATGGGGGCGCGGGCGGAGCGGGAAGGCTTCGGCCAACCCGCCATCACGTTTCGTTTGAAAGACTGGGGGATCTCGCGGCAACGCTACTGGGGCACGCCCATCCCGGTGGTCCATTGCCCGGCGTGCGGCATCGTGCCTGTGGCCGAAAGCGATTTGCCGGTGGTGCTGCCGCTGGGGATTGCGATCACCGGCAAGGGGAAATCGCCGCTGGCCAACGTCCCGGAATTCATGAACGTCGCGTGCCCCCAATGCGGCGGGGCGGCCCAGCGGGAAAGCGATACGATGGACACGTTCGTCGATTCCTCCTGGTACTTCTACCGCTACTGCGACGCGCAAAATTCGAGTGCGCCCTTCGATTCGGCCAAGATCGCCTACTGGTTCCCCATAGATCAGTACATCGGCGGCGTGGAGCACGCCATTCTCCACCTGATCTACTCGCGCTTCTGGACCAAGGTGATGCGCGACTTGGGACTGGTGACCAACGATGAGCCGGCCGCGCGCCTGTTCAACCAAGGCATGGTTATCAAGGACGGATTTAAGATGTCCAAGTCCAAGGGCAACGTGGTGAGCGCCGACTCCATGATCGAAAAGTACGGCGCCGATATCGGGCGCATCTTCGAACTGTTCGCGGCCCCTCCGGAAAAAGAAATGGACTGGACCGATTCGGGGGCCGAAGGGGCGTTCCGCTTTCTGGGGCGCGTGTACCGCTTCATAACGCGCAACGTAGAGCGCATGGGAGGGCCGCCGGCGGAGCAGACCAGCGCAGACCGTCAGGTGATCCGCAAACTGCACCAGACGCTGCGCAAGATCACCGACGATTTCGAACAGCGCTGGCATTTCAATACGTCGATCGCCGGGATCATGGAACTGGTGAACGAACTCTACGCGCACGAGGCCGATTTGAGCGGGCCGGTGATCGCCGACGTCATCGAAAAACTGGTGCTGATGTTGGAGCCGTTCGCGCCCTATCTGGCGGAAGAGATGTGGGAGGAGATGGGGCGCGCGGGCCCGGTCTTCAAGCAGCCTTGGCCGATGTACGATGCCGAATTGGCGCGTGAATCGCAGGCGGAGGTGGTGCTGCAGATCAATGGAAAACTGCGGGGCCGTTTACTGGTGGCTTTCGGGACGGGCAAGGACGAGTTGGAAGCGCTCGCCCTGGCCGATCCGAAAATTCAGCCGCTGACGATAGGGAAGCAGATCGTCAAGGTGGTGGTGGTGCCCGACCGGCTGGTGAACATCGTGGTGAAGCCCGCTTAGCACTCACCGGGAAAACTGGCGGTGCCGGAAGGGCGCAGCCGTTCGTGAATCTCCGCGATCTGCACCAAGGCGCGGATATGTTCAGCATCCTTATCCAAGCCCTGGGTGTGTTCTTCGGCCGTTCGGAGTAGAGCGTGGATCTCTCTACCCTGCTCCTGAAGCTTGCGCCAGCCGTCTGCTTTTTCCCGGCTCATCAGCTCGAGATTCATTGTCAGGGCCGTGATGCGTTCGTCTATGTTCATAGCTTATTGCAAGGTAATAAACAGGGTCTGCTTGGTGCTGACGCCCCCGGCATCGACGGTCAGCGCCACGTCTCCGCTGGGTCCGTTCGGGATCTTAACGTTGAACTGATACAGCCCAACGGCACCCGGAGCGAGTCCGGCGTAACATCCAGTGCAGGCCAGATCGCCAGCCGTCTGGCCGAACAGGAAAGTGGCTTTGTTTTGCAACGCTGTGGTTCCGGACGCCACCGTTCCGGCGGGCGTCCCGGGATTCACGGGGCCGAAGCCGATCCCATAAATAGTCACGATTTCGCCTGCCTTGGCTGGCCGGAATTTCAAGCCCGCAATCAGATTCGTCTTGGCGACGAAGGATCCGTCACTGAGTTGGGCGACCACGTATTGCTTCCCACCCACGTCCCAGGCTCCGGGCGCAAGCAGAGCGGGCGCTAATGCGGCTTTATCCACCGTCACCGGGTCGCTGGACCCGTCCCGATTCGTGACGATGATCTGTACCGGTCCAATGGCCGCGTCGTCCGGCACCTGCACATTCACCTGACTTGGGCTGATGAAATCCACATAGGCATTCTTGCCATTGACGGAAACCTTGACGCCATCGAGACTGGTGGGCGCCTGCGAACCAACGAAATCCGCGCCGCCCCAACCTCGGGTGGAAGGAGAAATATTGCTCCCGAAGATTTCGAGCCAAGTGCCGGAGGCCACGCCCGCCTTGGGATTGAAGGCGCTCGCGCTCACGATGCCGGCTTGCGAAACGCTGGGCTTAACGCCTCCGCCCGCCGATAAAGTGAACTTGGCGGTGTAGATATGGGAGCCGTCGGGCGTCGACATCTGGGTGTTGGAATTGCCAGCGACGTAGATGATTACATCGCCGACGTTGGTGGCGGGCCCAGTCCAGGTGACCTGCCAAATCCCGGTAGTGCTGGGAACGCTGTGCTCGACGAATTGTATGCTCACGTTGGCCGCGCAACCCTTCGATCCCTTGGAGCTGCCGTCGTCGCAAAGAACCAGTTGGGCGGCTTGGGCGGTGAAATCCCCGGCTTGACCGTTGGCGGGATCGGTGGCGAGCCGGGCGCTCATTTGAAAGCCCGAAAATTTCAATTTGGGGTCGGCTACCGTCACCGTGAGCGTCTGCTGCTGGCCAGGGGTATAAACATTCCCGTTGGGGAACGTGACGGCGACGCTGCCTCCGCCGGCGTTCAGGGCGGTGCCGGTATGGCAGCCGGAGGTGGCGCAGGCCTGCGGGTCGTCGCCGGGGGCGCCCGTGTGGCGGGGGTCAGGTCCGGCCTTATGGGCCAACGCAAGCTGCGCGGTCAGGCAGAACGCTAACCCGCCCACCGCGAATAACTGGAAGAATCTGGTCATTTTTTTGAGGTTCCCTAAAACGTCTACTTACATATACACCGCAGCGCTTTTTTCGACGCAGTACTTAAAGGAATTTCATGTAATTGTTTTTTGGATCTCCAGGAAAATCCGAAGCCCGGATCCGGCGCCGTGACCTCCGCCACTTGAAAGCGGTAGTTGGTATTCACAATGGTGTGTCGGAAGCCGCCCAAAATTCTCACGACCTGCGCGCCTGGAAGTTGTTCCTCTTGCGGCAATTCCCAAAATCCGGCCATGCGGCGGCTTTCCGGAGGACGCTGCCAAAGCAATATGCTGCCATGGCGCTCGACGTAGAACAGGCGCTGTT
>JANXQZ010000711.1 GCA_025353235.1 Bryobacterales bacterium | reverse complement strand
CGAAAGTGGTAGTGGTTACCTCGAATTTCCAAAATCCCACGGGTGCCACACTGCCTTTGAAAAACCGTCAGGCACTGCTCCGTCTTAAAGGTCCAGTGCTCGTAGAAAACGATATTTACGGCGATCTCAGATATGCAGGCGACCCCGCGCCGACGCTGAAGCAATTGGACGAGACCGGCGGCACCGTCTTATTGAGGAGCTTCTCGAAGTTGGCATTCCCAGGCCTCCGAGTAGGCTGGGTGATTGGACCGCGCCCACTGATCGAGCGTTTGACGGAAGCTAAACAGTGGAGCGATCTGCACACTGACCAACTCTCGCAAGCAGTGTTGCTGCGCTTCGCCCAATCGGGACGTCTCGAGACGCACCGCCAGCGCATGCTGGAGGCAGGACGAGAGCGGCTGGCAGCCACGCTCCAAGCTTGCAGGACCCATTTTTCAGAACGAACCCAATTTACCAAACCCCAAGGGGGCATGAACCTGTGGGTGTCTCTGCCTGAGCCTCTGGACGCAGGCGAACTGCTGCAGCGCGCTGAACGGGAAGGGGTTAGCTATCTCCCCGGCAAGTTCTTTGGAGTGTCGAAGGTGGAAGCAAATAGCTTACGAATCAGCTTCGCCGGCCTGGAGCCGTCGCGAATAGAAGAAGGAATTTTGAAGTTAGGAAAAATCTTCAAAGCCCGCGAGACCGCAAGGCAGGAACCAATTCCAGCCATGGTCTAAAAGCCTGCTCTCTTGAATTGTGGGGCAGGCAATCTTGCCTGCAGCCGGCTTTCAGCCGGCTTCAAAGAGGAAGGGTTGCAACAAGGCAGTTGCCGCAACCCAAGTTCACAAGGAGCTTACATGTATTTAGACGATGCGTATCGATTAAAAGTCGGACTCGCCGAAATGTTAAAGGGCGGCGTGATCATGGACGTCACCAACGCCGAACAGGCAGCGATCGCCGAAAAAGCCGGTGCCACAGCCGTCATGGCGCTGGAGCGCGTCCCTTCCGACATTCGGAAAGAAGGCGGCGTAGCCCGCATGGCCCCTATCAGCAAGATTCGCGAGATCATGCACACGGTCAGCATCCCCGTCATGGCCAAAGCGCGGATCGGCCACTTCACGGAAGCTCGCATTTTAGAAGCCCTCAAGGTCGACTACATCGACGAAAGTGAGGTCCTGACCCCGGCCGACGAAGAGCACCACATCGACAAGCGCGACTACGAAGTCCCGTTCGTCTGCGGAGCCAGAAACCTAGGCGAAGCCCTCCGACGCATAGCCGAAGGCGCGGCCATGATCCGCACCAAAGGGGAAGCGGGTTCGGGGAACATCGTAGAGGCGGTCCGCCACATCCGCACCATCATCAAGGAAATGAAACAGTTGACGGTCCTTGGCCGGGAAGAACTCGTACACGAAGCCAAAAACCTCGGCGCTCCTCTGGAACTGGTTCAATGGGTGGCCGAGCACGGCAAGCTGCCCGTGCCAAATTTCTCGGCAGGCGGCATCGCCACCCCCGCCGACGCCGCGCTCGTCATGCAACTGGGTGCGGAAGCGGTGTTCGTAGGATCCGGCATCTTTAAATCCGACGATCCCGAAGCTCGCGCCCGCGCCATCGTGAAGGCAGCCACCTACTACAAGGATCCAGTGAAGCTGCTTGAAGCCAGCGAGGAACTGGGAATCGGCATGTTGGGTCTAGATATCTCGAAGCTTCACGAATCCGAGTTAATGCAAACCCGGGGCTGGTAACTTGCCAGCCCGCCGAAAGGTCGGAGTGCTCGCGCTGCAAGGCGACTTCGAAGCGCACGGGACGGCCCTCCGCCTTGCCGGGGCCGATGCAGTCGAAGTTCGTTCCGCCGACCAACTGAGCGGCGTGGACGGGCTGATCATCCCTGGCGGCGAAAGCACCACCATGCTGAAGCTGATCAACGAGGAGGGCCTGTTCGATCCCATCCGTCTCTTCGGCCAGAGACGGCCTGTGTTCGGCACGTGCGCCGGCGCGATCTTGCTCGCCACGGGGGTGAGCAACCCTTCGCAAGAGTCCCTCCACTTGATGGATATCGACGTAGAACGAAACGCCTACGGCAGGCAGGTGGATAGCCGCATCGGACAGTTGCGGCCCCAAGGGATCGACCACGACCTCGAAGCGGTATTCATCCGCGCCCCCATCATTCGACGTGTAGGCCCCGAAGCCCAGGTGCTGGCTAGCTACGAGGGCGACCCGGTGCTGGTTGAGCAAGGCAGGCACTTGGTGGCGACCTTCCACCCGGAGCTAAGCGGCGATTCATCGATTCACAAGCTCTTTCTCGAGAAAATTGGAGAGAATGCTTAAGGTTTTGTTCATGTGCATTGGCAACTCGTGCCGCAGTCCTATGGCAGAAGGGTTGGCCCGCAAATACGGGTCAGACGTGCTAATAGCAGCCAGCGCTGGACTGATGCCCATCGGTCGCGTTGATCCATTCAGCGTCAAGGCGATGCAAGATCGCAACATCGATATCTCAACCGCTTACCCAAAGGGCCTGGACGAGATCGACCTGTCATCTTTCCACCTGTTAGTGAATATGTCCGGGCAAAAGCTGCCCAAAATGGCTCTGCCAATCGAAGAGTGGAAGGTGCCCGACCCCATCACCCGAGGGGAAGACGAGTTCCGCAAAACTGCGGACTTGCTTGAGCAAATGGTCATGCGTCTGATCTTGCAAATCAGGCTGAAGCAGCATCCCGCACTGACCCATGTACGAGCTAACGGTTGAGAGCGTCGGGCCGAACGCCGTCCTCTTAGGCGGAGGCGTTTCCAATACCGTGATCCTGTCCGAGACGGATGCCGGACGTATCGTCCTGAAGCAATCGTTGGGCAAGCTTCGCGTCGAGCAGGACTGGTTCTCTGACCGCAAGCGGATCTTTCGCGAGTGCTCCGCAATGCGACAGTTGGCACCCATGCTTCCCGCTGGAGCGGTCCCAGAGATCCTATTCGAGGAGCGCGAAAATTTCCTGTTTGGAATGTCAGCGGCACCCAAGGACGCCCTCCCATGGAAAGATCTGCTGCTGCGGGGAGAAGTGGACCTGGCCGTAGCGGAGTCCGTCGGACGCATCCTGGGTGAGATGATCGCCTGTACTTGGAAGAGCCAGGCCATGGAGGCAGAGTTCGGCGATCAGACCATCTTCGACGAGCTTCGCCTAGATCCTTACTATCGAACCGCAGCAGCAAGAAACCCCGACCTTGCGCCGCATCTCGACGCCCTCATCAAGCGGTCGAGCCACCGCCGATTTTCCCTGGTTCATGGAGACTGGAGTCCAAAAAATTTCCTGGTTTCCCAAGCAGGCGTGATGGCGATCGATTTCGAAGTGATCCACTTCGGCGACCCCTCGTTCGATGCCGCCTTTCTGCTCAACCATCTCTTGCTGAAGAGTTATCTCCATCCAGAATGGGGTGCGAAATATGAAGCTGCAGCCCAGCATTTTTGGGTCACGCTAAACGCCCACATCCCTCCTCCCACCGACTGGTTCCAGCCTGCCATCATCGAGCACTTAGGCGCGCTCCTCCTGTCCCGAATAGACGGAAAGTCCCCAGCGGAATACATTCAGGACCCAACACTCAAAGCCCAGATCCGAGCGCGAGCAAGAAGCCTAATCCTCACTCCGCCGCTTCGCATCGCCGACATCTGGCGGTAGCGCCTCGTGGACCCGCTCGCGGAACCGTCCCGTCAATCCGCTGGCCAGCGATACGCTGCTCTCGCCAAACTTATCGCGAATCTGATCCATCGCCGAAAGCGCCTTTCGCCACCGCTCCGTAATAGGCTCGGCCAGCAGGCTCATCTGTCCCTCGTCCTGTTCCAGGCTGGAGGCATGGACGCCCAGGAGGCGAATGGTCGACCCCGGCTTGCGATTCTCCCGCATCAGGTCGCGAGCCGCACTGAAGATCTCATGATCCAATTGCGTCCCGTGATCGAGCGAGTGCGCCCGCGTAATCGTGGAAAAGTCCGTGTACCGCAGCTTCAACTGAATGGTCCGGGCAAATACCTTGTGCTCGCGCAACCGGCGTCCCACTTTCTCCGCCAAGTGGGCTAGTGTCGCTTCCAGCACGCTGGAATCAGCCGTATCCTCGTTGAACGTATGCTCATGGCTGATCGACTTGGGATCGTTCTCATCCCCGACCTCATGATCGAACCAACCTCCCGCATCCAAGCCGCGGGCCTTGCCAGCCAAAGCCAGCCCCCATTGTCCGAAGCGCTCCGCTAGAAACCTCTCATCGAGCCGTCCAAGGTCGCCGACCTTGCGAATGCCCAGCGCCGCAAGATTTTTCTCTGAAACCTTCCCCACACCCGGAATCTTGCGCACATCCAAAGGAGCCAAAAAACGAGCTTCTTGCCCTGGAACAATCCACAGAACGCCATTCGGCTTAGCCTGATCCGAGGCCACCTTCGCCACCATGCGAGCCGCCGCGACCCCAATCGAGCAGTTAAGCTCGGTCTCGCGCTTCACCCGCTCATGAAGCAAGTGGGCGGCCTTGAGCGGCGGACCATGCAGGCGTTCGGTGCCCGTCACGTCCATGTAAGCCTCGTCGATCGAAGCCATGTCCACCTGCGGTGAGAAGGTCTTCAGAAGCCGAAAAACGCGGCTTGAATAGTCGCGATAACGATCCAGATGGCCATCCACGAAGATCGCTTGAGGACAGAGCCGGTACGCCGTCCGCAACGGCATGGCCGAGTGTACGCCGAACTTGCGAGCCGCATACGAAGCCGCCGAGACCACACCTCGCTGGTTAGGACGCCCACCCACTACGACAGGCTTGCCTTTAAGCACAGGGTCGAAGAGTTCCTCCACCGAAACGAAGAAAGCGTCCATGTCGATATGGAAATAGGTCTTCAGAGTCTGGCAACCAGCGGCGGATAGCGTTCTTTGAGTATACGAGCGTACTCGGAGCACACCCTGCGATGTCTCACAAACGTCCTCTCGGTAGACTAACACCGCAACGCGATCGCCAATTCACCTCCCACGCAGAATCCACATCCTCGAACCGTGAATTTCCCTCCTGAACTATCACCGGCCTTTACCAAGAGGTGCTTGGATACGGCTTCTCAGCAATTCCCGCAACTCTAAGGTATGTATTGGTGGGATGGCTGCGAGCGGAATGAGGTAGCCCGAAACCGGGCTGGTGATCAGGAAGACATAGCTTCGCGTCTGTTGTACCTTCAGGAATGCCAACCAGCGGAGTTCGGAGAGGGCCAATTCGGATGTGACACGGAACTGATCGTCAGATATCTGGTAGTGCATCTTACCTTGGGCGAGCGGAGTTTGGAGGAAAAAACGCACATTCTTCCGTCTGAGCAGCTTCGGCATGAGCGCCCCAAAGTAGATCAGAATCAACCCAACTGCTACCACCGCGACACTTTCAGCAGCCCACTCCGGTTCCAAGAAGAGACCCGCTATACCCGCGAGACTAACAGCGACACCAGGAAGGAGGCACCTCCGCCAACGGAACGTGGTCTCATCAGACGCACGCGCAATGTCTGTTTCAGTGAGGTGGACGGAAAACTCGATCTCCTGCGCCATGTCTCAATCTTATGTTGGACCAGATGATCAATGAGAATGGGGCTTCGGAACCCGCGCCTATCACCATCACTGGGCCCATGGATGCTCTGAACGAGCTATATTCGCAAAAGAGATCTCAAACGACCGCCGAACCACTCACTTCCGATTATCGGCGTTGTGTGTACTGGCCGCTTTCCGTCGGCTGGGCCAAGCCCCTGGCCATGGCCGGGCGTTGCGTTGGGATTAAACTTGACCCGCGAAAGGCATGCTAGGAATCGAGACTGCATCGAAGACAATTCGTGCGCTCGCCAAGGCTGGCTATGACCGGATCGGCCGACATCTTGGTATCAATGATCAGCATCTTCGCAAGGTGCTATTGGATGCCGGGATCACGAGCGGTCTACGGCGTCAAGTCGAGGCCAAAACGGAACCGGCTTCCGATTTTTCGGTGGCTGGATCCAGGATTCCGAGAGCCTAAATGCGTTCGCAGATAACGATGTCGTCGCGTATGTCGGCCTGACCAACATCAGCCTGAGAACGCGCCTCGATGTAGCGGCATGGGTACGAAGGGCAGAGTACC
>JANXQZ010000703.1 GCA_025353235.1 Bryobacterales bacterium | reverse complement strand
TATTCTTGCTTCCCCCTGTGGCCAGTTTCGAATTTATCAGAGATCAATTGCTGTCACGGAATCTGTTTCGGCCTGAGAACGTTATCCGCTACTTCAACCGGGAGATGATCGACTCAGTCGGACGCAATTTGCGAATAGGTGCGGCCTTGCTGCTAGTAGCCGCTTCTGGACTGCTGTGGCTGAGACAAGCGATCGCGCGAGCCTGTGCCGAAGGTTCCCGTGCCCTCGTGCTTGGCTGGCGACATGCGCGCCGCCGGTCTGTGGCGCGCAGAACACCACATGCATTCGTTCTGTTGCTGATCACCGCGTTGGCGGTCGGTTTGCGAATTCAATACATGCATCGCGGCATTCGATACGATGAGGCCTTCACCGTTCTGTATTTTGCTTCCAAGCCCATTTATGTTGGACTAATCAACTACGGAATACCTAACAACCACATATTGCATACCTTGCTTGTCCACTGGGCCATCCTACTATTCGGTGCCGGTGAATGGGCGATACGGCTCCCCGCTTTTGTAGCCGGGGTACTCATTGTGCCGCTCGCCTATGCGTTTGCGAGCAGGCTCGCGGGCCCTTCCGCCGGAATTCTAGCCGCTACCTTTACCGCAACATCCTCCATATTGATCGAGTATTCGATAAACGCCCGCGGTTACACGATGATCTGCGCGTTCACGCTCGCGATTGCTATTTGCGCCATCGAGATTCGCCGGCAGGTCTCTCCCGTCTGGTGCTTTCTGTTTGCTTTGTCGGCGACGCTTGGCTTTTGGACAATTCCCACTTTCTTGTTTTCGGTAGGAGGCCCTATTGCCTGGCTCATCTGGGAATCGTTTGATTGTCACCTGAGCCGCCGTGGTTTACTCCGGAAGCGTCTTGTTATCATTATCTTCCTAACCGGAATCTGTACAACTGTCCTGTACGCCCCAGCCATCATACTTAACGGCCCGGCAGCCTTGGTCGCCAATAAGGCCGAGAGCAGTTGGCCGGTCGTGTTGGAGGGAAATTTGTCCGTCTTTACGGCCGCCATCCATCAATGGATGCGCGATCTTGGGACGCTAATGCCAATTGCAATCTCCTCCGCCGCTCTGCTTGGAATAGCTGTATGCAGCAGTCTGCGCCGGTTGGTTCTCGTTACGCTCGGCTTTGCGGTCGCAGTATTACTCGTGGTCCGGTTCGTTCCGTTTCCACGTACTTGGTTGGTATACCTGCCAGTGTTTCTCGTGGCTGCCGCATCTGGCATAGCGTGGCTGCTGCAGCGTTCGATGCCCGTTTCTATGCAGAAGTTCGCAGCGCTGGCACTGTCAATCCTGATTTTGGTGGCCACTGGTGTACCAGTCCTTCGCAGCCGTTCAATTCTGGAGTCGACTGAGACAGGCGTACTGCTTGGAGCGGAAGATCAAGTGGCCTACTTGGCGAAACGCAATATTCCGGCCGCATCCGTTTACCGGGACTGGTACTCCGACATTCCGCTTCAATACTATTGGTGGCGCCATTTGGGAAAGAAACAACCATGCCCCACCGCAGCCG
>JANXQZ010000695.1 GCA_025353235.1 Bryobacterales bacterium | reverse complement strand
ATGGAACGCCTGCGGTGGAGCGCGCCGCTAGCGGGATTATGGGCCTCGCGGCGAGATCTCTCGGCGGAAAGAAGGCCGACGAGTCCTGGGCTATGCTCCAAGTACTCGGGCTTGAGGAGCTTGGAAAATGGGCAAGCGGGTATAACTATCAGCTCATGGATGAGCTTCTGCTTGTTCACCCGCTTCCGAACACCCTGGTCTTGGCCCTTTCGCGCTATCTCGAGAACCCCCCGCCTGGTACAGTAGTCACTCATAATCGCGCATTTTGGGCGCGCACCCTTCTTCAGGTCGTCGGACAATCGCCAACAACTCCGCAAGTGCCGCCCGGCTCGTCCGATCAGGCCAAGAGGAGAGATGATGAAACCCTCTTTGCTTCCTTAGGAGCATGGTTTTCGAAGAACGAGCCGACGCTCATAGACAACGCCGCCGCAGAGAGCGCGCTCATCGAAAGCGTCCGCGAAAAGATGTCGAGTTCCGCCACTTGCAAGCCCTAGCACCACAGGATTCTTAAAAGGAAAACACATGCTTCCAACAACCTTGTGCCCCATTCTTCTGATCGGCCTGTTCGCATCCACGCTGCTGGCGGATGATCCCTTCATCGGCAAGTGGAAGCTCAATCTCGCCAAGAGCAACCTGACCGGACAGATCATCGAGATACAAGAGGCCAAAGGCAACGGCTACCTCTTCAAAGAGGACGAGCACAGCGACATAATCTTTGCGGACGGGCTTGACCACCCCACGCACTTCGGCGAGACAATGGCAATCACGCAGAAGAAGCCGGACGTTTGGGCCATTACCTACAAGCGCGGCGATCGGGTTCTAATGAACACAATCTGGAAGGTCTCGCAAGACGGTCGGACGTTGACCTACACGGCCACCGGCACACGGCCCAACGGACAGCGCTTCCATAACCAGCTGACGGCAAAACGAACCAGCGGGAAAGCGGGTCTGGTCGGCACCTGGGAAACGACTGGCGTCGCGCTCAGCAGCCCTCGCGAGATCTACATCGAACCTTATGGCTCCGGCGGGCATTTCATCACTTTCCCCGGCCGGAAGCAGACTATCCGCATGAATTTCGACGACAAAGAATACCCCGAGGAAGGTCCGACCGTTGTTGACGGCTCTACATCATCTGGACGTCGTCTAGACGAGCGGACAATCGTCACAACGGAAAAAATTAAAGGCAAGCTGATCGAAACCGCGAAGTCCACAGTTTCGGCCGACGGCAGGACGCAAACGATTGTCATCACCGAGCCGGATGACAAGACCCCTCTCGTGCTTGTCTACGAGCGGGAACCCAAGTAGCAGGCATCCGTGTGCCTGGCTAACGCCAATGGGTTCGTTCTGAAAAAAGCATATGCTATTCCGTTCAGGCAAGTTTTCTGTGCAAAAAACTAGACAAAAGAGCCTTTCCAGACCATATGAGCGTCACAGACGGTTCAAGCAAGCTGAACAGGTAGTCGCCGACACGGAAGGGTTCAAGTCGGTAGCGCCGGAGGGAAATCCCAATAGCGAGACCGGGATGCATCGCGACTCTTTTTTCGCGTATGCGATGACACAGATTCCAATCGGGCCGGTTAGCGACAAGATAAACTAGAAATGAACTGTCGCGGTGGCACCCATCCACATGAGCCGCGCCCGATCAGATCCTTCATCACGGCATTCGCCGAACGCCAGGGTCAGAGCACGCTCGCGGACGATTTGAGGTCCTTCAGCGTGGAATGCCTCAGTGTGACCCGCACATTCATGGAAAAACTCTTTGCCGCTTATGCGGCTTTCGTCGCGGATCGCGCTCTCCGCCGCACGCGACACTACTACGATCTTTATCAGCTTGCCGCTCTTCCGGAGGTGCTGGAGTTCATCGGCAGTTCCGAATTCGGTCCCATTTTCGCCGATGTGCATTTGCCCAGTTTGACCCATTGGCCTGACAAGCCTCTCCCACCTGGAATGAACTTCGCCCAGTGCGTCGCATTTCGGCCCAGCGACACGAATCTCGCCGAACTCACCCGCAACTACGCCGCCGAACGCGAACTTTACTTCAGTCCTCCGCCTTCCCTGAGCGAGGTCTTGACGCGCCTTCAGAGTCTCCCTTTTCCTCAGTAAGCAACTCCGGCTTTTCCCAGTGCGAAAAGTCATTAGCCAAAAGTTTAAAATTGTTTCGATAGTCGAATGAAGGGTTTACAAGAACTTGTCTCCGCAAACTGAGCCGCTCTCCCATACTATGACTTCAAAGGAGGATTACTCATGAAGTCAAAAACTGTGGTCGGCCAGATGATCGACGCGTTAACCCCGAAGCGGCGCCCAGGCGGGGTCCC
>JANXQZ010000673.1 GCA_025353235.1 Bryobacterales bacterium | reverse complement strand
AACAGCGGCAGGAGCCGCCCGATCAGACAGTTGCAGCATAGCTGTCGGCGAGTTCCTCCGATCGCGGAACAATGCCCGCTCGATAGGCCGCTTCCCGAGGCCAAGTCCTGCGCCATGGATGTCTCAATAGGACCAGCACTGTTAAGCCGGTACAGGCCAGTGCGGCGAGAACCGCGAATCCAGCTCCGAAACTTCCAGTCTTATCTTTCAGAATGCCGAGTAGCGACGGCAGCAAGAATCCGCCCAGACCACCGGCCGCTCCTACGATTCCCGTCAACAATCCAACGGACTCGGGGAAGCGTTGAGGCAGAAGTTGAAACACCGATCCGTTGCCCATCCCCAACAGACCCATGCCTGTCGCAAGAAGCGCCAGAGCCACACCCGGAGCGGGGAGCGTCGCCACGCCCGTCATGCAGAGTGCGACCGCGCCCAGCAGCCCCACTAAGAGACGATACCCGCCCACACGGTCGGCCAGCGCCCCCCCAACCGGGCGCAAGAAGCTTCCGAAGAGAATCACGAAGGTGGTGTAATCGCCGGACTGCACTTTCGTGAGATGGTACTGATCGTGAAAAAAGATGGACAGGTAGCTGGTTAGTCCGACAAAGCCCCCGAAGGTGAGGCTGTACAGCAAGCAAAACCAGCCTGTATCGCCCATTTTTAGAACTGCCGCGTAATCGGCCCAGCGCTTGATTCTGCGCTGCCCCGGCGCCTCTTTGGCGAGCAGGAAGAATACGATCCAAACGATAACGACCGGGATAATGAACAGGCCGAACACGCTGCGCCATCCGATCGCTTGTGCGAGTCGCGGAGCAAAGAGCGTGGCCAGCAGGGAGCCGCTATTCCCCGCGCCGGCAATCCCCATGGCGAGCCCTTGCTGTTCGGGAGGATACCAGGAGCTGGCTAGGGGCAGCGCGGCGGCAAAGCTTGCGCCTGCGATACCGAGAAGAAGCCCGAGGGCGAGAAATGCGGAAAAGCTATCGGCCACCTGCCAGGCGAGCAACAGCGGGATCACCGTGATTCCCAGTCCCACCAGCCCTGTGCGTCGGCCTCCAAAGCGCTCGGTGCACCATCCAATGATGGGGCGGAAGAAGGAGCCACCCAGCAGCGGAAGCGCCGTGAGGAAGCCTTTCTGGGTAGCCGTAAGCTTGTACGCCTCGCCGATAAATGGGCCGAGGGGTCCCAGGATCACCCAGACCATGAAACTCACATCGAAGTAAAGAAAAGCGGCGAAGAGCGTTGGCGCGTGCCCCGCCCGTCGAAAATCACGAAGCGACATAAGCCCCCAGTGGTCATACAGAACGTAAGAGCCAACAGGGCTGTCGCCAGACTAGAGGCGTGAACACTGCAACACAAAGTGCAGTAACTAATAGCCTACACTGTCACTTCATTCGACGCAATGCCTTCTCGGGTCTAGACAGCGTAAGAAGCGTTATTGAGATGCGCGAAGGTCTTTCAAAACGGCTCTCCAAGACGACCATCCTCGGCTCTGGCCGTAACTGTCCTCTTCTACACAGAACGCGATGTCCACTTCTTGCCCGTGTCCACACTCCTCAATCCGTTCCGCAAAATTGAACGCCGTAGCCGCGAGCGTACGTTCGCCTTGCCGAAATCGAAGCCGCAGATGCTTCTCTTTCAACACCGAGGGCTGCCCGCAAACCTCCGTTCCGAACGTAGCAATCACAGGCGCGGGATTGCCAAAGCCAAAAGGAGCGAGCGACAAAAGCTGACCCACCGAGTCATCGTTCAACTCGCTCAACTCCGCCACCGCATCCACTGAAATCTGAGGCCTGAAATCCGCAGGCGTTAGCCGAGCAGACGCGTAAGCGTTCAGCCGCTCGCGAAATTCCGTCACCCGATCAAGTCGCATGCCAAGCCCCGCTGCCTGGCGATGCCCGCCGAATCGAGTGAACATGCCCGGCATGGATTCGAGCGCATCCAACAGGTGGAACCTAGGAATGCTCCGGCCGGACCCTTGCGCCTCCCCATCCTCTTCGCTCAGCACGAACACCGGACGGCAAAATCGCTCCACTAGTCGGCTGGCCACAATCCCAACCACTCCGCGATGCCACCCGTTTGCGGAAAAGACCAGCGCCGCTTGATCGTCCCTCACCGGCGTCTGCACGCACTCCTCAAGAATCGCGCGAACAATTTCCGCTTCCGTCTGCTGGCGCTCCTGATTGAGCGAATGCAATTGCCCCGCAAGCTTTCGCGCGTGCTCCAGATCGTCAGTCAGGAACATATGGATTACGTCGTCGGCCTGCGCCATTCTTCCCGCGGCGTTGATGCGCGGCGCGATCTGAAAGGCGATTTCGCGAGCAGAAGGAGCGCTGCCATCGAACAGGCCCGAGACCTCCATCAAAGCGCGCAGTCCATGATTGTTGACCTTGGTGAGCCCGTCTAGCCCGTGTTTCACGATCACTCGATTTTCGCCCAGCAGCGGAACCACGTCGGCCACGGTAGCGATCGCAACTAGCTTCAAGAAGCTGCTGAGCATGCGTCGGAGCCGATCCGCTGGCCAACTGAGCGACGACAGCAAAGCCTGCACCAGCTTAAACGTCACCCCCGCGCCGCATAGATTCTTCTCGGGGTAGCCGCAATCCGGCCGGTTTGGATTGAGCACTGCCAAAGCTGCTGGAAGCTCGGAATCCGGCAAATGGTGATCCGTAACAATTACGTCAATGCCCAGCTCCCGGGTGGCGCGAATTACGTCCAGAGCCCGGATGCCCGTATCCACGCTGATCACCAGCTTTACGCCCGATGCGGCAGCACGCTCCAGCACCTCGGCGCGCATGCCATAACCTTCTTTAAGCCGATGCGGAACATGGAA
>JANXQZ010000660.1 GCA_025353235.1 Bryobacterales bacterium | reverse complement strand
CGCGGATCTGGTGACGGCGCGTATGCAGGTAACTCTTGGTGGAGCCGTTGTGGTCGTTAAAAGTCACGCACGGCGAGATCACGTCGATCAAAGCGAATCCGCGATGCTTGACGGCGGCTTTCAGAATCGGAACTAGCTGGTCTTTGTCACCCGAAAAACTGCGCGCGATGAAGGTCGCCCCGAGGGTGAGCCCGAGCGACACGGGATCGATGGGACCCATGCGATTCGGCTCGCCGCGCTTGCTCTTCGATCCGATGTCGGCGGAAGCTGAGAACTGCCCTTTCGTGAGCCCATACACGCCATTATTTTCGATCACGTACAGCATGCGAACGTTCCGCCGGATCGCATGGCATAGCTGACCGAGTCCGATGGAAAGCGAATCCCCGTCGCCCGATACTCCGATATAAATCAGTTCACGATTTGCGGCGTTGGCTCCTGTCGCAATCGCAGGCATGCGCCCATGAGCGGAGTTAAACCCGTGCGCGCCGGCCACGAAGTAGCTCGGCGTTTTTGACGAGCAGCCGATACCGCTCAGCTTGGCAATCATGTGCGGCGGCAGCGATAATTCCCACACCGCCCGGGTAATCGCGGCGGTAATCGAATCGTGTCCGCAACCAGCGCACAAGGTGGACATCGCCCCCTCGTAATTGCGAACAGTAAGTCCAAGATCGTTGCGCTGCAAGCTGGGGTGCGTGACGGTCGGCTTGACAATGGAAGGCATTAGCGTTTCTCCAATTGCGGCAGAATGCCGTCGATCACGTGGCGCGCGCTCAGCGGAAATCCGCCGTAGATCAGAACGGAGCGCAGTTGCTCTTTCAGGACGGGCGTTTCTAATAGCAAGAGGGATCGCAGTTGAGCATCGCGATTCTGTTCGATGACGAAGGAGAATTCGTGCTCGCAAAGAAATCCCTGCACTTCCTCGTCGAAAGGAAAGCCTTTCACGCGCATGAAATCGGCGGCGATGCCCTGCTCGGCCAAAAGATTCAGGGCCTCATGCACCGCCGGTGCGCATCCGCCTAAAGTGACCACGCCAAACTGCGCACCATCCCGTCGGCGAATCTCCGGTGACGGTACAAATTTTGCCGCCGCCTTATGCTTGCGAAGAAGACGGTCGAGCACATCCTGATACTCGTCCGGCGTCTCCGTGTATCCACCGTATTTATTGTGGCCGGATCCTCGGGTAAAGAACGCACCTTTAGAGTGCACGCCAGGCAGGGTGCGCGCTGCCACCTGATTCTCATCTTCGTTGGTGTACCGCTGGAACTTTGGAAGGCTCTCGAGATCTTCGGCAGTGAGCACGCGGCCGCGGTCGGGCTGAAAAGCGTCGTCCCACTTCAGGCGCGGGACCACCCAATCGTTCATGCCGATGTCTAGATCGCTGAGCAGGATCACGGGCGTCTGAAATCGTTCGGCGAGATCGAAAGACTTCACCGCGAATTCGAAACACTCAGCGGGGTTTGAGGGAAACAGCAGGATGTGCTTCGTGTCCCCATGCGAGGCATAAGCGCATTCGAGCAGGTCGCCCTGTTGCGTGCGCGTAGGCATGCCTGTAGACGGCCCGACGCGCTGAACGTCGATGATGACGGCGGGAATCTCCGCATAGTAAGCAAGTCCGAGCAACTCGTTCATCAGCGAGATTCCGGGACCCGACGTGGATGTGAACGAGCGTGCACCGTTCCAGGCAGCGCCGATCACCATGCCGATTGCCGCGAGCTCATCCTCGGCTTGGATGATCAGGTAGTTGTTCTTGCCAGTCTCGGGATCGCGCCGGTACTTGGCGCAGAAGCGAGTGAAGGCGTCCATCACGGACGTGGATGGCGTAATCGGATACCAAGCCGCGACGGTGGCACCCGCATAGACGCAGCCTAGAGCGGTAGCCGTGTTACCGTCGATCAAAATCTTGTCAGCATTCGCGTCCATCTTTTCCAGGCGGAACGGCAACGGGTCGAAATGTTCCCGCGCGTATTCGTACCCGAGCCGAATCGCGCGGCTGTTGGATTCGCGCAGTCCTTTCTTGCCGGAGTATTTCTCTTCGAGAAGTTGCTCTACTACCAGCATATCGACGCCTAACACCGCAACCAAAGACCCGGCGTAGGCGATGTTCTTCATCAGGATGCGCTCGCGCGAATCTTTAAAAGCCTCGTTGCACAATTCAGCGAGTGGGACGCCTAGGAAGGTTACATCGCCCCGATGCAGTTCCGGATCGAGAGGCCAAGAGGAGTCGTAGAGCACGTGCCCGCCTGCTCGCACTTCTTGAATATCTCGCGCGTAGGTCTGCGAGTTCATGGCGACCATGAGGTCGTAATCGAGAGCCCGCGCGGTGTTGCCGTCCTTGTTTACGCGGATTTCATACCAGGTCGGTAGACCCTGAATGTTCGATGGGAAAAGGTTCTTGCCGGATACGGGAATGCCCATGCGGAAGATCGCCTGCATGAGAAGACCGTTGGCGCTAGCCGATCCGGTTCCATTGACGTTGGCCAGCTTCACAGCGAAATCGTTTACACGCGTGACGACGTTGATACCTATGCGTGTGTCAATGTGGGTTGCCACGCTTCCGCTCCTGCGTAGGAAATAAGAAGATCGAATTTTTGCATGTCCCAGGCGGCGGTCGGGCAGCGCTCGGCGCATAGTCCGCAGTGGACGCAAACATCTTCGTCTTTCATCATGAGCCGGCCGGTTTGGGGCAGAGGGTCGGATGCATACAGCTCTTGGGTCAGGTTAATCGCGGGAGCCGAGAGCCGTCCTCGTAAGTCTTCTTCCTCGCCGCCGTGAGTGATGGTGAGGCACTGGACGGGGCAGATGTCGATGCAAGCATCGCATTCAATGCATTTAGGGGCGACGAACACCGTCTCTATATCGCAATTGAGACAGCGCTGAACTTCGCGGGCGGTCTGCTCGGGATCGAAGCCAAGCTCCACCTCGATGTTCAGCTGCTGAAAGCGCCTCACTAGATCCACGTGCTGCATCTTCTGGCGGGACGCGGGATTGAAATCGTTGTGGTAGCTCCACTCGCTCAAGCCCATCTTCTGGCTGATCAGATTCATGCCCTGCGGCGGACGGTCGTCGACCGAGTTGCCTTGGCAATGGTTGTGGATTGAGATTGCGGCTTGATGCGCGTGCTCCACGGCCCAGATAATATTCTTCGGACCCCACGCCGCATCGCCGCCAAAGAACACGCCCGGCCGGCTGGATTGCATCGTGGTCTCGCTCACCTCGGGCAATTCCCATTTGTCAAAATTGATTCCAAGATCACGCTCGATCCACGGGAAAGAATTTTCCTGCCCAATCGCCAGGATCACGTCATCGCAAGGCAGGACTATGCTGTCGATTGTGCGCGAACGTCGGGCTTCGGCGTCCCACTCCAGACGCTCGAACTCCATGCCCGTGAGCTTGCCGTTGTCAATGACGAACCGCTTCGGTGCATGATTAATCACGATCGCGACGCCCTCTTCCTCGGCATCGTCTAGCTCCCAAGGGGAAGCTTTGAAGAATCCGCGAGGTCGGCGAGCCATCACTTTGATGTCCTTGCCGCCCAGGCGAAGGGAGGAGCGGCAGCAGTCCATCGCAGTGTTGCCGACGCCGATGATCAGCACACGCTTGCCGATGGAAGCGGTATGGCCGAATGCAACGGAATTGAGCCAGTCGATGCCAATGTGAATGCGATCTGTGTCGTGGCGTCCGGGAATATCCAGATCCTTGCCGCGCGGAGCGCCCGCCCCAACGAACACAGCGTCGAACTTCTGATCAAGAAGCTCGGTCATGCTGTCGATGGGCGAGTTGTAGCGGATCTCGACACCGCGATCCAGAATCATGCCGATCTCGTCCGAGAGGACTTTCTCGGGCAAGCGGAAGGCGGGTATATTAGAGCGCATCAGCCCGCCGGGCTTGTCCAATTTTTCGAAGATGGTGAGGTTGTACCCCAGCGGAAGCAGATCGTTGGCAACCGCGAGCGATGCTGGTCCTGCGCCGATTAGCGCCACGCGTTTACCGTTCTTGCGCACCGGAATGGGCGGCAGGAGTCCGTGAACATCGCCGCGCAAATCGGCTGCTACGCGCTTCAGCCGGCAGATCGCTACTGGCTTGCCATCGTCGAGGCGTCCTCGACGGCAAGCGGGTTCGCAAGGCCGATCGCAAGTGCGGCCGAGGATGCCAGGAAATACGTTCGATTCCCGGTTGAGCATATAGGCGTCGGTATATCTGCCCTGGGCGATGAGCCGGATGTATTCTGGCACATTGGTATGGGCCGGACAAGCCCACTGGCAATCGACGACTTTATGGAAGTAATTAGGATTGCTGACGTCTGTCGGTTTCACTGATCCGATGTTCTCTGGGTAACGCGGATTACAACGAGGTAACTACCCACGTGTTATTGTACATCCTCGGCAGTTATCGCCGCCGACCGTCGACCCGTCGCGTGTGCTGCCGTTTATTCGTAGACTCCGCCGCGATGTGCTATGCGCGTTCCACTAACGAGCGAGTAATTAAGCACCAGGGCTGTTGCGCCTCAGGCGCTCAACCCGATATTGCTCATACGGAATGCCCTTTCCCTTCCGGCGCAATTCAGACACGAACCCATCCCAGAAGTCTTCCCAGATGGTTCCATGCTTTTTCAAATCGATTAGAACGCCAACCTTGCGGCCCTGCGCGTCAATAACAAACTGGATACCGCTCATGGTTTTGTCCCTCATGTGTTGATTGCCCGCGCAAAATCCTGAAAGATTCGCAATTGCCGCGCATGAGCGAACACCTGATCCTCCGGATGCCACTGCACAGCCAGCGCGAACCTCTTGTCTTCTCGCTCCACGGCTTCCACCACTCCGTCTTCCACGCCGCGCGCCGAAACACGCAGTTGGGATCCAACACGCGCCGCAGCCTGATGATGTCGGGAGTTTACGGGCAACAAAGGCGTGTCCACGATACGCGCCAGCAGACTGTCCGGTTCGACAAGGGCATCGTGAGTAGCCAAGCTCCGGTCCGCCGTTCTGCTTACGTGCCGCGCCGACGAGTCCAAGTGTTGAATCAAGGTCCCGCCATGGAACACGTTAAATATCTGAAGCCCTCGGCAGATCGCGAGAATGGGCAAATCCAGATCCAACGCCTCGCGAATCAGCCTGAATTCCATGGCGTCCCGCTCATCGTCGGGAGGCTCCGTACAGGCATGTGGAACCTCTCCATAAAGCGCCGGGTTCACATCGGGCCCGCCTGTCAATAGCAGCCC
>JANXQZ010000580.1 GCA_025353235.1 Bryobacterales bacterium | reverse complement strand
GGAACCAACCGTCCATGAAGGACTCGCGGTTTTCAGCCATCGTCCCGCGCGGATCTTTGTAATAGCCGCTGGTGATCCACGGTCCTCTTACCTGGAGCTCGCCCATGGTGGACCCGTCCCACGCGAGCTCAGCGCCGCTTTCGTCCACGATCCGAATGTCCACGCCCGGCAGTGCCAAACCATGGCGGGCAAGCAGGTTGAAACGCTGCGCATCCGGGAGGCTTTCATTCGCGCTATTCAGGGTCATCACGGTGGCGATCGGGGTGGTCTCGGTCATCCCCCAAGCCAGCATGAACTTTATTCCGTGACGAGTCTCGAAGGATTCCCGCAATTGCTTAGGCATCGCCGAGCCCGCGCAGATCACCAGCCGCAGGCTCGATAGATCGTACTTCTTCTGCTCGAGCAATCCGTAGAGCCCCATCCAGACAGTAGGAACGCCTGCGGTAAACGTGACCCGTTCACTCTCGATCAGCGAGGCAATGTCGGCGGGCTGAAGGCTGCGGCCGGTGAATACGATTTTCGCTCCGGTCATGACGGCGGTGTACGGTACGCCCCATCCGTTGGCGTGAAACATCGGGACAGCCTGCAGAACGGTATCGCGCTCGCTTAGAGCGAAGGTATCGGCGAAGGCCAGAGCGAAAGTGTGCAGCACCAGCGCCCGGTGCGTGTACAAGACGCCCTTGGGATTTCCCGTGGTCCCCGACGTGTAGCATGTGGCGGCTGCGGTTAGCTCGTCAAGCTGCGGCCAAGGATACGGGGTTGGGGGAGCTCCCGCCAGCAGGACCTCGTAATTGGGGGCTTCCAGGAGCGCCTCTTGGGGAACATCGGGCAGCACCACAATGTGCCGCACGCAGGGGATCTGATCCCGAATTTGCTCGATGAGCGGAGCTAAGGAAGCGTCCACGAAGATGACGCGGTCTTCGGCATGGTTGATGATGTAGGCCAACTGGTCCAAAGCCAGTCGGAGATTGAGAGTGTGCAGCACGGCCCCGAAGCAGGGTACGGCAAAGTAGAGTTCCAGGTGCCGATAGCTGTTCCAGCATAGGCTGCCGACGCGCTCTCCCGGCTTGACTCCCAGGCCTTCCAGAACCGCCGCGAGGCGGTGGACGCGGGCGTGGAAATCGGAGAACGTGTAGCGATGCATTCCGTCCGGCATCCGGCTTGCGATCGCTTTCTTCGAATACAGCTTGGCTGCTCGCTCGAGTATGTGAGTCAGCGTCAGGGGGTAGTCCATCATCAGCCCGTGCATCCTGCCAATATAACGCGGGAGCCTCAGCTTATAACCGATCCCGGAACACCTCGCCGAAGTTACGGCCTTCTCGTGCTTTCGAATGAATTGTTGCTTGTATAAATGAGTTCTAAACAAGGCGGAACTGGTCAGACGAAAAGAGGCTTTGCAGCGTAACAAGCGATTCATTCGTCTTCCAGACCTTGGGGGTCGTAGCCTCCAACTTCTTTGACAGGAAGTTTGGCCTGTACTTCGGGCGGCATACTGAGAAACTTCTCGATTTCTCGAACAATCTCGCTCGCTGTCTTAGGGTTGGGCGGCAACCCTAGCCTTGCTACGAAATCGCGACCTGGATGAAGCGTATCCCAGGGCGAGGTGTACTGATCCTTTCTTCGCTTTCCAGGCGTGTGTATCCCAAACCCCTCTACAATTTTATTCCAGAGTGGCTCGAATCTTTCGATGATGTATGTTTCCCCTAGTTTCCCCTAGTGG
>JANXQZ010000535.1 GCA_025353235.1 Bryobacterales bacterium | reverse complement strand
TTCTGCCGCCAGATCGTCGAGGAGCTCCAAGAGCAGCTAGTGGGAGCGCCCAGCGATGAACATGTCGAGAGTAAACCAGCAGCCACCCCGCTGTACATGTTCTCTTAAGTCTCTTCAAGAAGCCGGAGTTCTCGAACTCCGGCTTCCCTTACTCCATCACCAATAGCTGAATCCGCGATCCCTCCCCGCCTCCGAAATACACCCGTTGCGTTGCCTTCACAAAGTCCGTGGACAGCGCCTTCGGAATCTCCATAAATTTCTGCGGATTTCGATCGGTCAGCGGGAACCAAGAACTCTGCACCTGAATCATAATCCGGTGCCCTTGCCTAAATGTGTGGGCCACGTCGGGCAGCCGGAAAGTAATGCGATCGGGCACTCCAGGCTCGAACGGCACCGGCTTTTCAAAGCTCTTGCGGAACTTGCCCCGGAACGGTTCCCCCCGCACCAATTGTTGGTAGCCCCCCATCTTAATGGTGTTCGCGGGCACAAGGTTTGGATTTGCAGGCGCCGCACCAGGAGCGGGAGGCGTTGCGGTGTAGTCCGGGTAGTCGGGCGGATACACGTCAATCACCTTCACCACAAAATCGGAATCGGTGCCCGTCGTCGATACCTTCAGATCCACTGAAATCGGCCCTGTAACCGTCACGTCGTGATCGAGCGGAGCCGTCTTATACACCAACACATCAGGCCGTGAGGCCGCAAAGCGCTGATCTTCCGTCATATAGTCGGACCGCACGGCCATAGCTATATGTCCAATGTACGGCACAGGCTTGTTGGGATCGGCAAGGTACTCATCGAACGCAGCCGCGCCGGGACGATCCCAGGCCAGAGCCCCTTTTTCCGCCAGGAATAAATCTTTCAACTTAGCTCCGGTGGGTGGCCACGCATCGAATCGACGCCATTGGTTCATGCCGGTTTCAAACAAGTAAGCCTTGGGAAACTTACCGTCGCCCTTGCCTTTTAAATAGAAAAGGAAAAACGGAAACTCGATGTGCTCGCGATAATAGAGCCCCGTATTCGAGCCGAAAGTGACGTTGCCCACGCGGTCGCCATTGCCCCGCGCGAATCCCCCATGCGTCCACGGCCCCATCACCAGCATGTTCATTGGCGGCGGAGTGTTCTTCTCCATGAAGTCGAACATGCGCAGCGGGCCTTGCGGATCCTCAGTGTCGAACCAGCCACCGACGGTCATCACGGCCGGCTTGATCGCCTTTAAATATTTCCAGATCGCCCGCGACTGCCAAGTCTCGTCGTAGGTGGTGTGCTCTATATTCAAAAGCCAAAATGGCTGCGTGTGCTTGAAGTATTTCTCGTCGGCGTTGGCCAGCGAACCCATGCTCAAGAAGAAGTCGTACCCGTCCGGAGTGCCGTAGTTGAAGGTCGGCGCCTGAGACGGCGGTGCAGCGGGATCGCCTTCGCGCTGTTTGAAGCCCTGGTAAAAGTTGAACCGGTGCGCGAGCATGAACGCGCCGTTGTGATAGCTGTCGTCTCCCAGATAATAATCCGTCACGGGTGCTTGCGGAGACACGGCAACCAGCGCGGGATGCGCGTCCAGCAACGCCGAGGTGGAGAAGAAACCAGGCTGCGAGATACCCCAAACGCCGACCTTGCCCGTGTTGTTGCGGACATTTTTAATCAGCCAGTCGATGGTGTCAAAGGTGTCGCTGCTCTCGTCGATATCGCTGGGGCCGTTCTTCTTCGGTTTATAGGGCCGAACGGGCGTATACACGCCTTCGCTGAGATACCGGCCCCGCACGTCCTGATACACGAAGATGAATTTCTCGCGGGAGAAAAACTCGGACGGTCCCAAGCTGGCGGGATACTGGTCCTCGCCATACGGACGCACGCTATACGGCGTCCGGCTCAGCATGATGGGATATTTCAAGTCCTCGCTAGCTGCATCCTTCGGCACATAGACCGAAGTAAAAAGCTTCGCTCCGTCGCGCATGGGGATGCGGTAGTCGTACTTAGAGTAAGTCTGCCGAATCATCGGCGCGCCGGAAAGCGCAGGCGTTTGGGCCTGGGCGCACAGAGTGATCAAAGATGCGAAAACAAACAAGTAGCGCATGCGTGATCTGTAAGTGTAACCTGACCGGGCCATCGTTAAAAGTACCGATTCTGTGAGATTGAGACGAACATCCTTCGCCTTTTCAATGGTATAATCAATGGTTCCTAAGCTTGCGACGATGAATCACAATCCGCTCGCTGGAGGGTGGTTTTGTGAATAACCTCTTATTTTTCCGCCTATTCTTTATTATTCTGGTGGGCTTTGCCGCATGGTCTCTCAGGCCGTTTGACCTAGCCGCGCCCTTTGCGGCACCTATTGGACTCCTGATCGGGATCGCGATCGTCTTCTTCGAAGTTCAAGTAAGAAAGATTACCCTGAAGCGCATTATCGGTGCGGTGATCGGCTCTCTGCTGGGCATCGTAGGCGCATACCTCGTTTCCCTTGTCCTGGGGCATGCCATCCCGAACAACCTCACCACCGTTCCTTTTCTGCAATTGGCTCTCCTGCTCTGGATGGCTTATGTGGGGTTGGTAGTTGGCGCGAGCAAGGGTGAAATGCTCAACCTGGGCGCTTTCGGAGGCGTGTTCGGAGGCGAGCAGACCTTCGGCCAATCTTTCAAAATCCTCGATACCAGCGTCATCATCGATGGACGCATCGCGGACATCGTCGAAACCGGCTTTCTGGATGGGACCCTGGTGATCCCTCAGTTCGTGCTCCGCGAACTCCAGATGGTTGCCGATTCGGCCGACTCGCTCAAGCGCAACCGCGGTCGGCGCGGGCTCGACATTTTGCAGAAGGTTCAAAAAATGTCGCAGCTTAATGTTGAGATCCTGGAAGACGACTTCCCGAACGTTCCCGAAGTGGACATGAAGCTGATCGAACTGGCCAAAGTCTACGGCTGCAAGATCGTAACGAACGACTTCAATCTGAACAAGGTCGCCCAGCTGCACGGCGTCGAGGTGCTCAACATCAATGAACTGGCGAACGCTCTGAAGCCGATCGTGCTGCCAGGCGAGCTGATGCGCGTGTTCATACTCAAGGAAGGAAAAGAGTACAACCAGGGCGTGGCTTATCTCGACGATGGCACCATGGTGGTGGTGGACAACGCCAAGAAGATGATCTCTCGCACCATTGACATCACGGTTACCAGCGTCCTCCAAACCACCGCCGGCAAAATGATTTTCGGGCGCTTCGACGACCGCGTGCATGCGGTCCATGAGAAGACAATTCCCGCACAAGCGGATCGGCATGATCGTGCGCAGCACGCGCCGCATCCGGCCGAGGCTCGGGGCTCGGGAATCGGAGCGGCAGGTTAATCCGGGCGATGAAAATTTCAGTGATTCTGCCGGCCGCGGGGCTCGGCACCAGGATGAGTCGGCCAACGCCGGAGAAGGGAGGCACCAGCCGCAAGCAGTTTATGCTTCTGGAGGGATCGCCCATCCTGCTCCATACAATCCGCAAGTTTGTGTCGTTTCCAGGGGTCACCGAAATCGTGGTCGCGCTGCGGGCCGATGATCTGGAGTGGGTGCGCGGTCTGCTGCAAGCAGAGTCGTTCTTCAAGCCGGTTCGTCTCGTCGAAGGCGGCGATTCGCGTCAAATGTCCGTGGAGAACGCACTGGCAAGCCTTGACCTCGACACGGACTTGGTTGCCGTCCACGACGCTGTG
>JANXQZ010000508.1 GCA_025353235.1 Bryobacterales bacterium | reverse complement strand
CGGACCGAACGTTGCAAGCCAGACTGCGCAGGCAGCGTCGCAACCTCTTCCCACGTCTCTGGGCGGCATCACTCTTTCTGTGAAGGACGCATCGGGAACCGAGCGACCCGCACCTCTGATGTACGTCTCGCCTGGGCAGATAAATTTCCAGGTACCCCAAGGCACGGCCCCTGGCGCGGCGACCTTCACTATCGTGAACGGGGCTGCCACTCTGTCGGCCACTGCGACAGTGCAAGCCGTAGCGCCAGCCTTATTCAGCCTGAATGGAATGGGAACGGGAGTGGCAGCGGCAACGGCGATTCGGACGCAGGTGGCGAACCCGCAGTTGCGCTCGCCGGTTCAAGTATTCGAGTGCAGCTCATCCGGGTGCGTATCTACTCCAATCGACGTGGGCTTGGATACGCCGGTCTACTTGACCCTGTACGGCACCGGAATTAGAAACCGCACCGCGCTCTCGAGTGTAGCGGTCACGATCAATGGGATGAGCGTGCCGGTGTTATACGCAGGTCCTCAGGGAGGGTTCAGCGGGCTTGATCAAGTGAACGTTCCGTTGATCCTTAGTCTGCGGGGCAGCGGCGAATCGAATGTGATCCTGACAGTGGATGGTCAGAGTTCCAACGTTGTGACCATCAACATTAAATAGCACTTGGGACGTCACAGGGCGGAGGCGCAAGGGTTCGGAATCCGGGCAAGACTCTGCCATCGACAATCACGGGACGATCTCTCATGATCCGCCGGAACGTTCAGGCCAACCGCAACCCCGGATTTGCAAAGTAGCCGTCATGAAATAGCCATTTCAAAATCGATTGTCCCAAGTTTTATGTGGGGCAGGCAATCGTGCCTGCAACCGGCTTTCAGCCGGTCCCGAGCCGCCTCGAAAGGCGGCTGCAGCCAGGATTGGCTGCCCCACTATTTCCTGACGAATCCTGATAGCGAATGCGACCGAGAGCAGCAAGAAAACAACTCGCATGGCTCCATTCCACTAGCGTGATACCCTGCGTTAATGCGAGTTGCTGCGTGATGAGGAGATGAAGTTTCCGAGATCCAGCGGAATCCTGCTGCATCCCACCAGTCTTCCTAGCCCGTATGGAATTGGGGACCTCGGTCCTCAAGCTTACGCCTTCGTCGACTTTTTGACCGGCGCACACCAGCATATCTGGCAAGTGCTCCCGTTAGGGCCAACCGGATACGGAGACTCGCCGTACCAATCTTTCTCAGCGTTCGCCGGCAACCCGATGCTGATCAGTCCGGAGAAGCTCGTCAAGCATGGCTATTTGAAGCCTTCTGAAATTCGAATTGCCGAATCATTTCCAGACGACACAGTCGATTTTGGCCGTGTCATCCCGCTGAAACAGAATCTGCTGCGAAAGGCCTTCGAGCGCTTCAAGCCCGCAGACGATTTCGCAAGCTTTCGCGAGCTGAACCAGTACTGGCTCGAAGACTACGTCCGCTTTCTCGCCCTCAAGAAAGCTAACGGCGGGAAAGCTTGGCCCGAATGGACCACCTCCATCGCAGATCCTGAAGAGATGAGCATCCAACGTTTCTGGCAATACGAGTTCTTCCGCCAGTGGGACGAGCTCAAGCGCTATTGCGAGATGCGGCGAATTCGCGTGATGGGCGACATGCCAATTTACGTGGCCCACGATAGCGCCGACGTCTGGTCCCACCCCGAGATGTTTGACTTGGACGCGAAGGGCCGCGCTGCCATGGTCTCCGGCGTTCCGCCCGATTATTTCAGTGCTACCGGCCAACTCTGGGGCAACCCGGTGTACCGCTGGGATCACATCGCGGACTCGGGATACGCTTGGTGGATCGAGCGCTTCCGCGCAGTGTTCCAGACCATGGACATGGTTCGCCTCGACCATTTCCGCGGCTTCGAAGCGTACTGGCAGGTCCCTGGCACGGAGATCACCGCCATCAACGGAGAGTGGATCAAAGGACCCGGCGCGAGGCTCTTCGAAGCAGTCCGGAGCGCACTCGGTGAGTTGCCGATCGTGGCCGAAAACCTGGGCGTGATCACGCCGGAGGTGGAAGCCATTCGACATCAATTCGGATTCCCGGGCATGAGCGTCCTGCAGTTCGCATTCGGAACCGATCCTCAAGCGCCTTCATTCCGCCCCCACAATTACCCGCGCGAAGTGGTCGCCTATACGGGTACCCACGACAACGATACGACGGTGGGCTGGTGGAACTCGACCGCTGCAGCCGACAGCACGCGCAGCGCAGCCGACATATCGCACGAGCGCGAGATCGCTCTGGCTTATCTCAACGCGGATGGAAGCGAGATAAACTGGACGTTCATCCGCACGCTTTTCGCTTCGGTAGCCGATACCGCCATCGTTCCGCTGCAGGATGTTTTGGGGCTCGGCAATGAAGCCCGCATGAATCTGCCCGGCAGCACCAAACACAATTGGGCGTGGCGGTTCCGCGCCGCCGACCTTACCCCTACCATACGCGACCGTCTTAAGCAGTTAACCACGCTGTTCGACCGCTAGGAGACTGCATGGACAAACCTCGGCTGCAGTTCTGGCAAATCGTGAACATGAGCATCGGCTTTTTCGGGATCCAGTTCGGCTGGAACCTGCAACTGTCGAACATGAGCGCCATCTACGAATATCTGGGAGCCAGCGCGGATCAACTTCCGCTACTGTGGCTCGCCGCGCCGTTGACGGGCTTGCTGGTGCAGCCCGTGATCGGACACATGAGCGACCGTACCTGGGGACGGCTAGGCCGCAGGCGTCCCTACTTTCTCACCGGCGCGATTCTCAGCTCGCTCGCCTTGGTTGCAATGCCGAATTCGTCCGCTCTCTGGATGGCGGCGGGCTTCCTTTGGATCATGGACGCTTCCATCAACATCAGCATGGAACCCTTTCGCGCTTTCGTCGCTGACATGCTTCCCGAAGAACAGCGCACCTCCGGCTTCGCAATGCAGAGCCTCTTCATCGGACTCGGCGCGAGCATCGCATCGGCGCTCCCCTGGATGCTCCACCATTGGTTTCATGTGAGCGCGAGTTCCACAGGGCATGCGATCCCGATGTCGGTGAAGCTGGCATTCTATATCGGCGCTCCCGTATTTTTTGGCGCGGTGCTTTGGACCATCCTCACCACCAAGGAATATCCGCCCCAAAACATGGACGAGTTTCGGCGCATGCAGGCCGCCAACAGCGGGCTTGGCCACAACCTTCGAGAGATCATCGAGGCTGTTCGGGAGATGCCGGTGGTGATGCGCCAATTGTCGGTGGCGCAGATCGCAACCTGGCTGGGGC
Organism: Bryobacterales bacterium; assembly: GCA_025353235.1. GTDB lineage: Bacteria > Acidobacteriota > Terriglobia > Bryobacterales > Bryobacteraceae > JANXQZ01. Next base: position 1,317 of record JANXQZ010000508.1, on the reverse strand, counting down.
TCTTCTGCATGTGGCTGTACTTCCCTCCTGCGGTGGCGCGCAACGTATTTGGAGCACCGGACACCACGTCGCCGCTCTACACGGAAGGCGTCGAGTGGGGCGGCAACTGCTTCGCGGTGTACTCGGTAGTGTGCTTCGCTTTCTCGTTTGTGCTGCCGACAATCGCGCGCTCGCTGGGACGCAAGCTCACCCACAGCCTATGCTTGCTCTGCGGCGCGGCCGGGCTGTTTTCCGTTGCGTTCATTCACGATAAATGGTTTCTCTGGCTGTCCATGGCGGGCGTTGGGATCGCGTGGGCCAGCATCCTTTCCATGCCGTATGCGATTCTCGCCGGCTGCTTGCCTCCGAAGAAGTTTGGCATCTACATGGGCGTGTTCAATTTCTCCATCGTGCTGCCGGAGATCACGGCTTCGCTGTGCTTCGGATGGATCATGAATCATCTGCTGGGGAACAATCGGCTATACGCGGTGGTGGCCGGGGGAGCGTTTATGGTAATCGCGGCCATTCTAATGCAGCGCGTCCAACTGCAGACATCTCGGACAGCGCTTAGATCTTAAACTGGATACCCTGTGCCAAGGGCAGTTCGCTCGACCAGTTGATCGTAACGGTCTGCCTGCGCATATACGCTTTCCAGGAATCGCTTCCCGATTCTCGGCCTCCGCCCGTATCCTTCTCGCCCCCGAACGCCCCGCCGATCTCCGCACCGCTGGTTCCGATATTGATGTTCGCGATTCCGCAGTCGCTGCCTCGCGTGCTGAGGAACGTTTCGGCCGAGATCACATTGGTAGTGAACATCGCCGATGAGAGACCCTGGGGAACGTCGTTATGCCATGCGATTACTTCGTCGAGCGAGTCGAACTCGAGAACGTAAAGGATCGGGGCGAACACCTCTTCGCGCAGTATGGCCATATCTTTATGAGCGCGCACCAGCGCCGGTTCCACGTAGCAGCCTCCGAGTTCATCCCCGCCACAGATGAGCTCGCCGCCCTGCTCGCTGATTTGATCGAAGGCGCGCATCATGGAATTAACTGCTTCCCGATCGATCAGCGGGCCAACGAGATTCGCCGGGTCAGCCGGATCGCCCACCTTAATCTGCCCATAGGCGGCCTTCAGCATTTCCGTGAAACGGGTGGCGATGCCTCGTTGCAGGAAGAGTCGCCGAAGGCTGGTGCAGCGCTGCCCCGCAGTTCCCACAGCGCCAAACAGAACGGCGCGCAATGTAAGATCGAGATTCGCATCGTCCATCACGATCACGCCGTTGTTGCCGCCGAGTTCCAGCAACGTTCTTCCCAAACGGCGGCCTACCGTTTCCGCAAC
>JANXQZ010000459.1 GCA_025353235.1 Bryobacterales bacterium | reverse complement strand
TGGACCGATTCATGTCCCAAGTTCGGTCACTCACCAATCTGGCCGGAAATGCGGTAGCCACCATTGTAGTCGCGCGCTGGGAGAACGAGCTCGATAGAGAACAGGCCCAACGGGTGCTCGATGGAGACTATACGCCGGAGTGACTCTTCAGATACGCGGCAACTTCAGGGGTCACGCTAGCGGCCATTTGCAGATTCTCCTTGGGCCGCAAGTTGGAGATCACGAAGATCAAGTAGTCGGGCGTCTCAGTTGCCGCGGTGGCGAAATGCCCCTGATCCGACTGGCGCAAGCTCGCAACCCTTCCGAACGATTCGCCCCTTTCCTTGCGCGTCACGATCACCGAAATGACAGCCGCATCGTTGCGAAAGATCATGTGAGTGTACTGGCGTGCTTTGTAAGTGCAGAGATGCGCCTGCTCCAAACGATATTCGGCGGGCACCTTGCCACGCACCACCGGGATCATTCCCTGAAACACAGGACCCATGTCGCTCTGCATCTGCGACAGGCTTGGGGGCGGATCCGCATAGGTGCGCTTCACCGCGCAGTGAATGTGGTCGTCCAGGCCGACTTGCATGATGCTTGCCAATAGTTCCGAACTGCTGGTCCCTTGCCGCTGAATGCTCCACGTTCCAATGGAAAGCAGAAGGATAGCCGCAACCGCAATCATCCAAGTCCGTCGGCGTTCGGACTCGTGGCCGTGCAGAGTTGCCACAACTTTGGCTTGGAGTCCAGGAGGAACTGAAGCCAGCATCACAACCTGCCGCAGCCGAGACTTCAGCACGGTACGGCTCTCCATTTCGCGAGAACAGGCTGAGCAACCCTCCAGGTGACGCAGCACCTCATGGTTCGTCTCTACCAGCAGTTCATTGTCGATGTAGGAATCGAGATAGCGCCTTACTTTCTCGCAAGCGCCCTCTCCGAATTGCAATAGGTTCATGCGCTTTGCCCTCCGATGCCGTACGAACGCGCCGCCCCTGCCAGCCTTTCGCGCAGCAGCTTGCGTCCCCGGCTCAAGCGGGACATCACCGTTCCGATTGGGATCCCCAGGATGTTGGCAATCTCCTTATAAGCAAACTCTTCCACATCCGCGAGAATAACGACGGCCCGGAAGTCAGGCGGCACTTGCTCCAGAGCGTCCAGGATCTCCTGATCCGTGATTTTCTCGGGCATGGGCGGGGGTGCCGCTGCGGTCCCTTCGAGCAGATCATCGCCGTCGCGGATAAAGCGAAGGTTGAACCATTTGCGCCGGTAATGGTGAATGGTGTTGAACAAAATCTTGAACAGCCATGCGCGGCAATTGGTCCCTTGCTCGAAGCGATGAAACGACTTCCAGGCTTGCAGAAAAACCTCTTGAATCACGTCCTCGGCTCTTGTGGTGTCACCGAGCGCCCGCGTCGCAGTGCGATACAGGTCAGTTAGGTGTGGTAGCGCTACGGATTCGAACTCCGTTAGTCTCTGGGTGGCAACACGAGCCATCAATACGTAATGCGGTTCGGGCGGGCCTTTATTCCCTGGCCGTGTTCATGGCCTGGAGCAAGACATCGATCTTCCCAATGTATGTCTTGGCATTGCCAGCCTCGGCTGCATCGGGATTGATTTGCACAACTCGTTCAAAGTGCTGTTTGGCGGCATCCAGCAACCCCGAACTGTTGTCCTGGTTGAACTTGCCCATATAGGTTAGCCCGAGGTCGTAATGCGCGAAAAGATCCTGCGGGTCCTGGGTCAACGCCTTTTGACAATACCGGATCGCGGCGTCGGCATTCTTGGCCATTCTCTCGCAATCGCACATTCCGAAGTTGGCCATGAACTGCAGTTCGCGCCAGATGTCCGTCTGCGCCGCGCGCTTTTTCTTCCCCATGCCGATGAGATAGCCGAGCATGTAGTAGTTCAATTGACCCGCGAGCTTCGAGTCGAAATCGCTGAGCTTGAGGTACGCCTGATACTCCCGTTTGGACTCGTCGCACTTCTTCTCGCGCCGCAGAGCTTCTGCCAGCATGAAGTGCGCTTCGGCATGCCCTGCATTCAGCCGGACCGCCTCGCGCCCGTACCGCTCGCCCTCGCTCCAAGCGCCTTTGCGCGTGAAAGCTTGCGAGAGCAAAGTGTTGGTCAGCGAGTTGGAAGGGTCGCGCTGTACGGCTGCATTCAAGTTCCGGATCGCCTCGTCCAGGTCGCCGACATCCAGCAGCATGCCTCCGAAGCTGGCATGCGCCTCGGAGTAGTCGGGATCGATCTCGATGGCTTTTTGGAAGGCTGCTTTGGCTTTGTCTTGATCGAACAGAG
>JANXQZ010000422.1 GCA_025353235.1 Bryobacterales bacterium | reverse complement strand
ACCTGGGTCAACCGCGTTGACCGTAATGCCGAGAAGAGCCAACTCAGATGCCAGGCTAAGCGTAAACGCTTCAATTGCGCCCTTAGTTGCGGCGTAGGCAAGCTCACCTGGCATCGGCCCCCAATCCTGCCCAGAACTCATGCTAATGATACGACCGCCCAGACGGCCCAGCGCTTTAGCCCGTCTGGCGAACTCCACGGATAATAGGAATGTGGCGCGCATATTCATGGCGTAGTGCGCATCAAGCGTGGCTGCATTGAGCAGTTCAAACCCGTCCTGGGTGGAGTGGGCCGCGTTGTTCACCAAGATGTCCGGAAAGCCCAGCCACTTCTGCGCGGCATCCAAGACCTGCGCCGCGCTATCTGGATGTGCCAGGTCTATTTCCAAGCGTCGTACTTTCACGCCTGAGCTCAGCAGCTCTTGTTCCAGAGCCATCGGGCCGTTCTCGTCGACGCCGTGCTGCTGTTCGCGATCATAGACCTGCCAAGTGGTGAACAGTATATTTGATCCTTGCTTCGCCAGCGCGCGGCAAGTTGCCGCACCAATGCTGTTTCCACGGCTTGCACCGGTGATGAGTGCGAACTTGCCCTTAAGGTCGGGATAGATGGCGTGATTCAACGGACCGCCCTGCATAAAAAGAGTAGCATTCACAACGATATGCGGTTCCCATCCGCCCATTACTCCGTCCTTGTCGCGCAGCGTAGAGGAAGCCGCTGGCGGATTTAATCTCGGCGCTCTTGTAGCCGAAATACGGGAAGGCCAACTCAACGGCATCAGGGAAATGGCGAGCGGCCAAGTGACGATTGCAGTACGGGACGCTTAGTGCGATCCGGTCATATCCAGCGTTACGGCCTATCCCGACTTCGACACGCCTTTTGAATCTCTGAAGAAAGAGGAAGCACAGGAACATCAAACTCGATTCACTCGACGCATTGAACGATGGCGACCTGCGCGGCGTTATTGCGCGCGCCACCGCACTGCTGAAACAGCACGACACGGAACGGAAGGACAGAGCGCTGCAGCAGGCTCAGCTTAAAGGATCTGGCGAAGAAAGCGCCAGCCGCAAAGTCGAAAGGCCCGGTTTACCGTGTCGGGCACAGTTACCAGCATCGGGCGAATAAGGCGCTCGTCTGGTCGGGCAGGGGAAAGAAACCGGCTCACAACGCTGGAGGCGGAGGGGGAAGGCAGTGAATTGCCCGTTAATGACAACCTGCCGCCGCCATCGAAGAAGGCCGGGTAGTTCAAAAGGGGATTGGAATGTCTAAAGATCACAGAACTGTGAACGACCCAGATGGCTTATTAAATTTCAGAATTGCGGGATATTCTTGGCGCGGAAAGCCTGTAAACAGCCCATTGACCGGAATTCCAATTCGCGGTGTGGTGGCTATCAACGAAGATGGTAAAATTCCGCGCGGGCATTCGGATCGGATCTGATGGAAAGGGTGGAGGGGTCGAGAAAGCGTTTGTGGAGGATTTTTATTCCAGCAGGGAAAAGGCCATCGAGGAGTCGCGGAACCTTGTCAGGGGCGAGTTGACCGCAGATGCGGAGCGTTTTGCTGACAAAATGACTGGAGGAAAATAGTGCGATGTCCGGTATAAAGAAGCTGGGCAGCCTTTCCCGCTCTTCCAAAATGGCGGCGCAACGCCCGCCGTCCGTCTGGTCTGGATTTGATAACGCAACTGAGACAGGAGGTTGCCTCCGCCAATGGGTCAACGCCCCGTTCAGGACCCATAGACTGGAGAAGGCTGGTGCTGGCGGCTGCATAGATAACCACAAAGGATGCCCACGGAGGAGTTAATGCATGCTTGTCACTGCCGCGGACTCGACAACCCTCGCCACATTATCTACAATGCGGCCCATAAGACGCTGTAGCTTGAATTCCGAAGCGGCGCGGTGTATGTCTACTCCAACGTACCCTCGGACGTCCATCAAGCCCTGCTCCTGGCCGACTCCAAGGGAGCTTACTTCAACCGTCACATCCGCGGACGATTCCCTTATTTAGAACAACCCAACAAACTACTGACGGCCTTACCTACTTCCGCGGATTGATATCTCTCACCGAGAAACCCCCACTTGCGCCACATTCACCGAGCTGTCGGAACACTTCAGACATGCCGTGAGCCAAAAATGTCCAAACTCCAGCGGCGGGTTGTTAATCGGCTCGCCACGTTGCGATCTAGTAAGGGCCGATTGTCAATCGGCCGCAGATTAACAATCTGCCCCACCACTATCGGCGCGCGTCATTCCTGTCCTGCGACCACTTGCGCATGGTTGAGCACCGCAACCAACGCAACCCCACCCACGATGTTCCCGAGCAGTGTCGGCAGCGCATAGCCTCCCGCGTAAGCCCACCACGTGATCGTTCCATTCCAAACCAGGAACAGCGCCTCCATCGATCCCGCGATGATATGCGTCAGCGATCCGAGCCCGACGACATAGGTCATCAGAAAAATAACGGCCACCTGACCCGTTTCGATGGCGGCCAGCATCCACACCAGCATTGCGATCAGCCACCCGGCGACGATCCCTTTCACGAAAGCTTCGGAGAATCCCACAGCAATCGTTTCACGAGCCAGCTCTTGCATCGCGTTTTGCACTGGGTGGCTAAAAATTGCCGTGTTGCTCAAAACCCAGCCTGTAATATGGGCCCCGGTTAAGTTTGCCGCCAAGACGACGCCCCAAATCTTCGCAACCTTGGCGAACGTGCCCCAATCGCGTCTGGCGAGCAGCGGCACGATCGCAGTAACGGTATTCTCGGTGAACAGTTGCTGGCGACCAAGCACGAGCATGAGGTATCCAATCGGGTAGCCGAGTTGCTGCACCAAAGGACGCCACGGCGCGTTGGGTAAGTAGGCACGCAGCAGTCCTTCCATAATGAACGACGATCCTATGGACAGGCCCGCTGCCAGCCCCGACCACCACAGCGCCGCAGCAGGGCGCGCCAGTTCCTCGTCCCCCTGTCTGCGAATCGCTTCGTGCACCACCAGGGCGGAGATCCCTTTTCGTTTATCCGCCTGCCTGTTTTCTTGCGCGTCAAGCTTCGGCGTGCTGAGTCCTGCTTGGTCGTCACCGGCTTTCATAGTTCCAGTTAATCTATCACCAGTCTCCACTCACAAATTTTTGTGGGGTAGCCAATCCTGGCTTGCAGCCGGCTTTCCGGCCGGCCCGCTTGTATCAGCCCAGGGCAGATTGAGATCGCACCACCCCCGGCATTGGTTAGAGGATTTCAAGATCGTGTTACAGTGAGCATTCATTCGCCGTTTACATGTCTGTACAGATCTTATTGCAAGGCAGAATATTCGGAACCGAGTCGTTCCTGCTGGCGGGCGATCCCTCCGCAACGGAGCTGGCCGGACGCTTTCACTGGGTCAGCCTACTGAGCGAAGTATTGCCGCGCGCGCTGATCGGCGA
>JANXQZ010000335.1 GCA_025353235.1 Bryobacterales bacterium | reverse complement strand
TACGTGACCGCTGCCGGGGATGCCGCGGTCGTTTTCACAAGTGTGAACATGCTTGAGATGCGGGCCGATGGCGTCCAAGGCGGAGGCGATGCTTTTCTCCTCGATATTGGCGTGGAAGGTGTCGAAGAGCACCCCGACATTGGGATGGTCCACCGCATCACAGATCGCTCGGGCGTCGGCGGCTGTATTCAGCATGAACGTCTCGAATCGGTTCAGCGGCTCGATGGCGAGGGTGATCCCAGTCTCCGCCAGAACAGGAGTCAGGCTTTGCAAACCGTCGATTACGCGCCGCCATTCGTCAGGCGTTCGACGTCGGCCGGGCAAGTAGCCGACAGCCGAGCAGAATGGCCCCACCAGGGTCTTGGCTCCAATCTCGGCGGCCCAATAGATCCCTTCCTTGAGAAATTCCAGCGACGCCGGGGCGTGTTCGTTCGCCAGGCTCATATGCCCGGTGAGCGCGCTGCACGCGATCACCTCCAGCCCATTCTCCTCGGCAGCCCGGCGGATCGTGGCCCGGGGCGATCCTTGAAACTCGAAGCGCGCAATTTCGACTCCGTCAAACCCCATCGCTTTGATGCGCGGAAGCAGATCCAAGTGGGACTCGTCGAATGCGGCGGTCCAAAGCAGCGTGTTGATTCCGTATTTCATTTGATCAGAGACGTGGCGTCGGGGTTTCCCGGTCCGAAATGCTTCAACAGGACGAGATCTTCAGTTTGGCTTCGGTTTTTCACTTGCACACCTTCCTTCGCGGCCTGCTCCGACACGAACAGCTCATCCTGGGTCATTTGGCCGAACCTTATCATGGCGGGCGTCTCGACTTCGAGCTTGCCAACCGTTCCGTGTCCCTCAATCACCACGACGCCGTATGCGCACGCATCCTTCACTAAAGTGGAATGCCCAGGGTGAACCGTGAGCTCCTTTGCGGAGTAAAGCGGGGTCGAATAGACGATCCATTTCTCGCGGTGTTCGTCCGACTGCGACGCCAAGCGGGGCAGAAATCTTCGATGTTGCGCGAACCGCGAGTCGATGTTCGCCTCCCAATCGAGCATGTCCAGAATGTAATCGAGGTCCTGCCGCGAGTCAGGCGGAACGTCTTTCACCAGAGCGTCCCAGGGCATGGATCTACCATTCACGAGAGATTGAAATACTGCCCCCACGTCCGACGCGCCTTGCACTTCATAAGTCACCAGCGTGCCAGGAGCGTGCAGGATGCCCGGATCGATCTGCCAGCCCGTGCCCGGCTTTAGCTTGTATGCCTGGGAATGATAAAGGATGCCATTGTCGCCCTTGTCCCAACGCGTGAGGCAGCGGCGGATATCGTCGCGAGTGGTCCCTGGTTCCAGCCCAAGAAACGAGTACGGGAAGCTGTTTTCGAGCAAGTTTAATTGTGGAGGGAAGTAGTAGGCCTCGGGCTTTGGTTTCCGGCCGACGCGCCTGGCATGCGCTTCACCCTGATGCATGTGATGGGCGATGGGGCCAAAATTGTCGAAGAACTTTCCCAACACGTCCCACCCCTGGCCAAGATGGGCAAGCGCATCTTGAAGCAGCCCGCGCTTGCCATGCTGCTCAAAGTAGCTGAGTCCTTCGTCTGGAAGGGTGCCGGGACCGTTGTCCGCTTTGGTGATCGAAGCCAGCCAGCGCTCTCCGATACCGCCTCTAGCGGCGCCAAAGGAATACAGGTCATCGGGGTGAAGTTTCAGGCGTCGTCCAGGTGAATTGAAGAGGCGGGGAACCCAACAAGGAGTGAGACGCAGAATGCCTTCACCCTCGCTGAGGGCTTCGCGAACCAAAGAGATGTCGGACATTTACTTGATGATAGTCAGTTTGATGGCTTCAGGCGCGGCATAAACCGAGGGTAAGCCGGAGCGCGTTTCCACCACGCCGCCGACGTAGATCAATTGGTCGCCCGGAGTTGCGTCAGGCAGCGCCTGGAGAGTAAACGTACGGCGAGATTCATCCTCATTGAGAAGGATGCCGTTGAGCCCGACATCGGGAACCAGGACATGCGGGGGAAGATTGCGGACTTCGATCGGCACGCGTCCGCCGAATTCATTTTGACGCCGGATGCTGACGGTCACCTTCGCCGATCCGCCCTGCTTGATCTGGAGTTCTTTCGTTTCGGAGGTCATGAGCACATCCGGTCCCGGCATCAGCGACACCAGCTTCAGGCGATCGTCTGGGTTGGCTTCGCGAGTTAAGTTAGCCGCTTTCCCGATTACTCGTAAAGGGGCCGCGACGGCCAAAGCAGCGTTTGCGTCGGCGCAGATGAGAAGCGTGGTAGTTGCCTGTCCGGACGCGATCACACCGGACGTGGCCTTCAGTCCTGCTGGCAGCGCTCCCATCTCAACGGCGATGGGACCATCGAATTCATCCATCCGCAACGCGGTGACATTCTCCGCGACGCAGCCGCCGATGGGCACGTTTGGATTACGATTGCTTAGCGATAGGCGAAAGTCAGGACGCGGCTCGCGGATGGTCAGCCGATAGCCGAAATTTTCACCGCCCAATCCCTGCACGTCGCGCAGCCGAACTCTATACTCGCCGTCGGACGGTGCCGTGAAATGCACCACGGAATCCTTGCCGTAGCCAGGACCGCCGTCGTCGTTCTGAAAGTAGAGCCGGACGACGGGCAGTCCGTTATTGCTGAACTTCGCCCCAGGCGGATGGATCTGAATCTTGTAGAGCGGCTGATCCATGCCGTGCGCTTCGGGCGTTGTGTCTAGGAATGCTAGCCGCTGACCGGCGAAGCGCTCGAAAAATACATCCTCGTCAGGGCCCTTGGGCAGGACATCGACCCGCATAATTTCGCCGCCCGACATGGCGTAATCGCCGGGCTTGAAATCGGTCCAGGCTTGGATGCGGATCCCAGGGGTCGCGGAGTCGCGTTCGCTTAGGGTCGTGATGGTTTCCCATGTGGACCGAACGGTGGCGCGCTCGATCGGCCTACCTTGGGAGTCCAGAACCTCCAGGAACGAATCCAGATCAGAGCCGAGTCGCCGGGCGTTGATCTCTAGAACCAGCTTTTGGCCTTTGGTGGCGTGGAATTTGTAGGAGGGAGCGGCTCCGGTTTTCTCCAGCCGGCCGTTGATCGTGATTGGCACGGGCACGGTTTGCCCGGTCGCTGCTTCCACTTCCGGCTCGGTTCCGACTGCCAGCTTTAATTCGTTGAAGGCATGATTCGGCCGGACGCGCATTGCATCCTCTAATCCGTCGCTCGGCTTGCCTTCCACCTTGATTGCGGCTGCAGTAAGGTTCCATCCGGTCAGCGCGATATCCCTAGTCTGCCCGGCTTGCAAGCCGAGTGGGTAAGCTCGAGCCGCGAGCGGAAACTTGCCTACCTTGATGCGATAAAAGTTTGCGCTTCGTCCGCTCTGCTGATAATCCGCGACGCGTATGTAGTAAGTGCCAGCCTTCTCGAACTTATGGGCGAACATGACGGCGCTCATGCCACCTTCGCCTCCAAACTCCTTCACCACGGCTTGATCTTCCGCAAGCAGAGTTATTACTGGCTGCAAGACCGAACCGATCAGTGCCGCGCCGTTTTCAAAAGTAAGCTGTTCTCCCGCTTTCACGTGGATCTTAAAGTAATCCAGATCGCCCGGCTTAGAGATCGTGCCTGTGAGAATGGCGGGCAGAAACGTTTCCACCGCTTCATCCGGCGTATCGTTCGGTTCGCGATCCGCGCTCTCTCCGTAGTAAGGCTCGATCAGAATCTTGCCTTCGGGGCTGGTGCCGAGCGGCGTCTGCAACCGGAAACTGACTGGCCCAATTTCAGCTTTTGAAGACACTTCCACTTCCACCGTGACTTGGTTGCGCGGAGGGAGCGGACCTAGGTCTATCGTCGATAGCGTGCCATTCGAGCCTAAGCGAATGTCGGCCAGATCGGGCAATTCCTTAACGCGCAGAATTTTCCCTTTCACGCCTGGATCGCTGAAGTAGATAGCGCTCGATTTCGCCAGATTCAGACCTTCCAGGGTCAACTCGGCGGTGGTTCCGCGCGATAAACCCAGGGGCGCGACCGAGTCGAGCGTGGGCGGCGTGGTGCGATTGCCGGAGGGGTGGTCAATTTCCGCTGAAGTTAATAACGCGGTGGATAGTGCAATTGCGCAGCAGATTCGTGTCATGCGTGTTTACCTCACAACCCAGGTTCCATCCATTCGCGCGGTGGCGAAAGTCTTTCCATCCGGTGCCCACTGCAGGCCGTAAACCCAGTCCGGTTCCGGGTACGACGATAACTCTGTCAGATCTTCGACCCGGAACATTTTCACGGTTCGGTCGGCCGAGGAAGATAGCAGACGCTTCCCGTCGGGCGACCATGCCAGACGAAGAATGGCATCCTCATGGGCGATGAGCGTGTGGATCAGCTTGCCGCTTTTCTCGCCTAGCTGCCAGATGCGTATTGTCTTGTCGAGCCCGCCTGCGGCTACGTATTTACCGGAAGGGTCGATGGCGATGGTGTTGATTCCGTCCTGCGGATCGGAAAGCGTGTAGAGCCGTTCGGCAGTGCCTACATCCCAAATTTTGATCGTGCGGTCCGCCGCGCCGGAGAGCAAGCGCTTCCCGTCTGGCGTGAACGCGAGAGCGTAGATGGAATCGACATGATCCTTGAAGGTGCGGATTTCTTTTTCGGAGGCGATGTCCCAGAGCTTGATGAGCTTGTCGTAGCTTGCGGTCGCGATGGAGCGACCATCGGGCGCAAAGGCGACGGCGTAGATGCAGTCTGCGTGCCCTTTGATGGTGTGTACAAGCTTACGTTGCGCCACATCCCAAATTTTGACTTCGCCTGACTGCGTGGGGAGCCCGCCTGCGGCTGCCAGGATTGAACCATCGTGGGAGAAGGCAATGGCGCGCACTGCGTCGGCGTGGGTGGTTAGTTCGGCGATGGGCTGCTTCGTTGCGGGATCTATCAGCCGGACGGATTTGAACCCGGCGAGGGCGATGACCTTGCCGTCGGGAGAGTAGGCGAGATCGAAGATCTGCGGCTGGAAGTTTGATTTTGGAATAAGTGTGGGTGCCTTGGCGGGGGCGGCGGCAACGTCGCCCGCTGCGGGTCCTTTCGCGCCGGCATCGATCCAATCTCGGATGGTGTCGGTTTGAGCCGGGGAGAGCCGAGTGGAGTTCATGGGCATCGCTGGCATGATTTCACCCTTCACCATGAGATATAGTCGGCTGCTTGGGCCTTTGCCCGGGATGATCGCTTTGCCTGTGCTGCCGCCTTGCATGAGTCCGTCGTAGGTTTCGAGGTTTAGTCCACCCATTTTGACTTTGGAGAGATGGCAGCCGGCGCAGCGTTCTGAAAGGATTGGTTGAATATCGCGAGTATAGCTGGGCTCGGCAGCGTGCATCGCACGCGTAAGGTTGAAAAACTCCAAAATGAACACTAACACCATTAGTGGGGCAGCCAATCCTGGCTGCAGCCG
>JANXQZ010000304.1 GCA_025353235.1 Bryobacterales bacterium | reverse complement strand
GGCTTCCGGCGCGGGTTCAAGGCCAGCTTTCCGGAGCTTTTCATTGATGAACGAGTCGATCGGATTAGGCGCGCCATCGCGGGGTGGATCCACTCGACGCGGCTTTTGAAACGCCCACCATTCTGACTGTTTGGTAGCGATGGATTTGGTTGGCCATTGAGCCCCTTGGTCAATCCACGAGCGGATGGTTTCCAGTTCGGGGGCGGTGAGTTTGCCGCCGGGCGGCATGGATAGCTTGCCAGTCTGCGCGACTGCCTGATAGAGGAGGCTCGCGGCGGAATCTCCTGGCTTAATCGACGGCCCACGAGTCCCGCCCGCAAGGAGTTGATCGCGAGAAGTAAGCTTCAATCCAGACATCGGACTAGCGGTGCCGTGGCACTGGACACAGCGTTGATCGAGGATTGTGACCGCTTGCTCGGGAACGGGTTGGGCAGCAGATACGAGGGCCACTGCTGCCGAGATGAGGAGGGTTTTCACCATTGGCATGGCAAACCCAATCATATCAGGGGCGGGGCCGTTTCAGTTTAACCGGAAGCGGAGCGCTTCACGACGCGCTTCTTCGAGGCAGGCAGTTCCGAAGTAATCTCAGTCGCCGACGTGGCCGGCTTCTTAACGATCATGAGGCTTTGTTTCAAGGCCTCCATGATGTCGATCACCTTGGCCGGCTCATGCGCGGCAGGCGCAGCCACAACTTCCTGGCCCTTCACCTTCGCCTCAATCAGCGCCTGCAGAGTGTCGCGGTAGGAGTCCTTGTATTTATCCGGCTCGAAGGCCGCCGCGAGCGACTCCACCAGCATTTGGGCGAGTTCCACTTCTTTGTCCTTTACCAGGCTGGTGTCGGTTCGAAACTCCTCCATCTTGCGGATCTCGTGGCTGTAATACATCGTGTGCATCAGCAGCCCGTGCGCACCGGGACGAAAGATCACGATATGCTCGCGATTGTGCATGGCGACTTTGGCTATCCCGACGTAGCCGGTTCGCTTCAACGTGTCGAAAAGCAGCGCGTAGGGCTTCTCTCCGGCGGCGTCCGGCGCCATGTAGTACGAGCTCTCGAAATACACGGGATCCACTTCCGTGGATTTTACAAATTCGAGAATTTCCATCACCCTCGCGGTGGACGGGGCCACTTTCTTGATGTCCTCGTCGTCGATCACGACATAGCGATCCTTCTCGTACTCGTAACCCTTCACGATTTCATTGCGCGGGATCGGTTTGTCCTCCGCCTGGCAATACAGCACCTGTTTCACGCGCGAATTGTCGGACTTGTGCAGCTGATTAAAGCTGATGGTTTCGCCGCGGGCCGCTGTGAAAAGCTTCACCGGAAACGAAACTAGACCGAAAGCGAGCTGCCCTTTCCAGATAGTGGTGGCCATACGCTAATCTCCCGAACTTAAGAACAACCGCTCCCTGACGGTCACGGCTCAGCAACGAAAACTTGCTCTTACGTGCGCATAATATATTTGCGCGTGGGTGCGCTCAACCGAGCCGTGACCGTCAGGGAGCGGATAACTTCAGCATAGACAGACATACCATAGAGTCGAATCATTATCAATAGGTTGCGGTTTAGGAAGCATGATGTAATCGGGAGTACATGTCGAACCGGGCGTCATTCAAGCTCGATCACCCCAGCGTCTTCTACCTGGACCCTGCGGATTTGGAAGGACTGCGCCAATATCTCCTGGACCTCGATTGGATAAAACCGTCCGAGGCACTGATCTCAGTCGAAAAAGCCGGCGAAGGGAACATGAACTGTACCGTTCGCGTTCGCACGGACCAGCGCACGTTCATCCTCAAGCAAGCCCGGCCTTGGGTGGAGAAGTACCCACAGATACCAGCGCCTTGGGATCGCGCCATCGTGGAAGGGCGCTTCTACGAACTGATCGGCGGACGGTCCGAGCTATCCCGGCACATGCCCTCGCTGCTTGGACTCGATCCGAAGGCGCGCATGCTCTGCCTGGAAGATCTCGGCGAATCGCAGGATTTCACGTTCCTCTATAAAGGCGGCTCAATCTCCAACCAAGAATTAGATACGCTGTTGGAATTCATGTCGAACCTGCATGAGGCCTTCCGCCACTCCACCGCGCGTGATGTTTTCGTAAACCGGGAAATGCGCGGGCTCAATCATCAGCACATCTTCGTGCTCCCGCTGGAGTCGGGCAACGGCCTCGATCTCGACCAGATCACATTAGGCCTTCAGGATGCGGCCCTCACGCTGCAATCGGACACGGATTATAAACGGAAGGTGCGGGATGCCGGAAACCTGTATCTCGCCGACGGAGAGTGTCTTCTGCATGGGGATTATTTTCCCGGAAGCTGGCTTAGGTCCCCCGCCGGGCTAAGAATCATCGATCCGGAGTTTTGCTTTTTCGGACCTCCCGAATTCGACGCGGGCGTAATGCTCGCTCACATGCTGATTGCCGGACAAACGCACAAGCTGGACTTCCCAGGTCTGGACCGCGCGCTCGTGGATCGCTTCGCCGGAGTCGAGATTATGCGACGGCTGATCGGCGTGGCCCAACTGCCGCTTGCCTTCGACATCGGGAAGAAACAAGCACTGCTGAGTCTCTCCACGGAGATGGTCTAATTGCGGGCGCTTCTGATC
>JANXQZ010000272.1 GCA_025353235.1 Bryobacterales bacterium | reverse complement strand
CCCGCAAGGAGCGATAGAGCTACAGACAGTGGTCGCATGTTTCGTCTATCATACGAGATTATGAATATCTTCAGGAGTTTGGCGGCTGTCTGTTTGATAACCGCCGCTGGCCTTCCCGCTCAGTCGTACCAAGCCCAGGTCACAGGAGTTGTGCGGGATAGTACCGGCGCGGTGATCCCCAATGTCCGTCTTAAAGCAACCAATCTTGCGACAGGCGTGGAGTCCACAGCGGAATCGAACGACCAGGGCATCTACCGCTTTCTGGCGCTGCCGCCCGCTCGCTACAAAATTTCGAGCAACATGACCGGTTTCAAGGGCTTTGAACAGGGTCCCATCACGCTGCAGGTCAACGATGCCATCACGCTCGATGTAACGCTGCAGGTCGGCGATACCAGCGAAAAAATCATCGTCACTTCCGCGGCCGAAGCGCTAACTACCCAGACCGCGACTTTCGGACAAGTGATCAATACCCGCTCAATTGAGAACCTGCCACTCAATGTGCGCGATCCGCTCGCGTTGATCGGGCTGACTCCGGGTGTGACGTTCGGATCGAATTTCGGCAGCGGCGGAGGACAGGAGCTCGGTCGCAACTTTTTCAAATCCGATTTCAACGTGGGAGGAGGACGTTCCGGATCGCAGGAGCTCTTGCTGGATGGCGCCGCCAATACGACTCCCGACATCAATCGCGGCGTGATCAATCCGCCGGTCGATTCCGTCCAGGAGTTCAAGGTGCAGGCCAATAGCTACGATGCCGAGTTCGGGCGCACCTCCGGGGGCGTGGTGAACGTGATCACCAAGTCCGGCACGAATGAATATCACGGACTGGTTTATGATTTTGAACGGCACAGCTTTATTGAGGCCAACAACTGGTTCAATAATCGCGGCGGAATTCCCAATCCATCGTTCAAGCGGCATCAATTTGGCGCAAACGGCGGCGGCCCGATTTTTAAGAACAAGACGTTCGTCTTCGGCGACTACGAGGGCTTGCGACAGGGGTTTCCGGTTACGAATATTTCCACTGTTCCGACAGCGGCACAAAGAAGTGGGGATTTCTCAAAGACTTTCGCGAGCGACGGCAGCCCGATCGTAATTTACGATCCGAGTACCTTGGTCACGCTTTCAAACGGGACTCGCCAGCGCTCACCCTTCCCCGGCAATACAATTCCGTCCAACCGCATCGACCCGGTCTCGGCAAAAATCGCGAGCTATTTTCCGCTTCCCAACACGGCAGGCGATCCGATCACGGGCCAGAACAATTTTATTCAAAGCTCGAAATCCACCATCAACACAGACAAGGGAGATGTGCGCGTGGATCAGAATTTTGGAGAGAACACGCGCATCTTTGGACGCTACTCGCAGCAGAAGGATGTGCGCACGGTGCCTGGACCGCTCCCGCCGCCGATCGGCGGAGGCCGCAGCACCACGGACACCTATCATCAGGCGATGCTGGATGTGACGCGCGTGTTCTCTCCAAAATTCTGATC
>JANXQZ010000265.1 GCA_025353235.1 Bryobacterales bacterium | reverse complement strand
CCAACGTCTGGCCCCGGCTCTTGGTTTGAGCATTTCCGTTGCTGCCATTTTGTTATCCATGGCACCGCCTGCGGACGTTGCTTCTTGGCGAATTTTTGAGGCCAAGGTCGTCGGCGGATGCTTGTTCCTGGGCGGACTGGGCCGATTCATCTTTGTGCGCAATAAGAGAATGGAGGTTTGACCTACGCCGAGTCAGTCCGATACCTCTATTCCCTTGGGAACGAAATTCATACGGCGAAACTCGGTCTGGAGCGGATTGCGCCGTTGCTCAAAGCATTGGGAAATCCCGAACGAGCCAGTCGCTGCGTGCACGTCGCCGGAACCAACGGGAAGGGTTCCACATCGGCGATGATCGAGAGCGGACTCCGCTCCGCCGGACTGCGGACCGGCCTTTACACTTCCCCTCATCTCTCCGAACCTACCGAACGCATTCGGATCGCGGGCGAGCCGATCACCCCTGACCAATTTGCCTTGGCCTTCAACACGGTCCATGAGACCGCAGAGCGCATGCTTCGTTCCGGCGAACTCGACCTGCCCCTTCCCTACTTTGAGAACCTGACCGCCATGGCCTTCGTTGTATTCCGCGATGCGGGAGTGGACTGGACGGTGCTTGAGGTCGGAATGGGCGGGCGGTTGGACGCAACCAACGTGGTGCAGCCTGATCTCTGCGTCATCACTCCGATCGACTTGGACCATGAGTCGTTTCTAGGCGATACGATCGCGAAGATTGCGGCGGAGAAAGCTGGCATCTTGAAGCCAGGCGTGCCGGCTGTGTTCGCCCATCAGAATCCAGGGGCTGCCGCCATACTCCGGGAACGAGCGATGGGACCCTACACGTTCGCCGATGAATGGCCCGTGGAAGATCTTGAACTGGATGCGCGCGGGAGCCGGTTTCGGATTCGAAATTTACAGATAGTGTGCCCCTTGCCGGGCGAGCACCAAGTAGAGAATGCGCGGACTGCCGCGATTGCTCTGCATCAGCTCGGCGTATCCCCGTACGGCATCGCGCTCACACGCTGGCCCGGTCGACTGGAGCGTGTCTCAGAGCATCCAGAAATCATCCTCGATGGCGCTCACAATGCTGCCGGCACGCGCGCCCTCGTGGGCTATATCCAGCGCTTTTACGCGGGTCGCAACATTTGGCTCATTTACGGCGTGATGCGCGACAAGTCTTTGACCGAGACCGTTGCCGCTCTCTTTCCTCTTGTCAGTCACATCGTTCTCACCATGCCAGCCAACTCGCGCGCGATGCCGCCCGAGGACATACCGGCAACGGGCGCGGTTATCACGCACAGCGTGAGCGAGGCGCTGGAACATCTACTTGGCGTCGGCGCGAGCGACGTTGTCTTTATCACTGGATCGCTTTTCGTGGTGGGGGAAGCACGAGCCTTGCTCGTACAATAGAAAAGAAAATGTCGTTTCTGCGCGCGATTCTGATCACCATTCCTCTCGCTTCGATAGCCACCATTCTTTTCGGAGCGTATGGAGTGCTGCTCTCATTCTTCGATCCTACTGGCGATCGGCAAATGAAAGTCGCGCGATCTTGGGGCCGTGCGATCTGCTTCCTATGCGGTATTCGAGTGGAGTCGGAAGGTCTTGAGAAGCTGTTGCCCGGCGCGCATTATGTTATCTGTCCGAATCACCTCAGCTATATGGATACTCCGGTGATTCTGGCCACGCTTCCCGTCAATTTTCGTTTTATGGCCAAAAAAGGCCTTTTTCAAATCCCGTTCCTGGGCACTCACCTCCAGCGTGCCGGACACGTCGCCGTGCCCCTCGAAGATCCGCGCGGTTCCATACGGGCGCTCTCGCACGCTGCCCGAATCATCAACCAGCGACACATTTCGGTGCTGATTTTCCCGGAAGGCGGGCGTTCCGAAAATGGGGAGCTGCAGGAATTTAAGGAGGGAGCAGCCTATACCGCGATCAAAGCTGCAGTGCCGATCGTCCCGGTCGCGCTGTGCGGAACTCGTGAAATTCTTCCCATGCACTCGCTTCACGTTCGCGGCGGCGACGTGCAGGTGCGCATTGGCGATCCCATCGTCACCACCGGCCTCGCATTGCAAGCCCGAACGGCTGTGACTGCGCAGATTCGCTCCCGGATTGTTATGCTGCTTAATGCCGCTTCGGTCGGTACTCACGCCTAATTAAGATAAATCGTGACTTGAAGCTGGAAAGGCTGCTCGGGTATCTCAGTCGTGCGAGGAAAGTGATAACCTACTAAGCTAACGCAGCGAGAAACACAAACTAAAAATAAGGAGAACACAGCTATGACTCGGGCTTTGGTCTTGATTTTCGCCGTACTTTGCGCTTTGGATTCTGGATGGGGCCAGCAGCTTCGGAGGCGGGCAGCCCATTCTAACCCCTTGCAAGGCGTCTCCGATCCTGCGAGTTCCCACCGCAGCTTGCCCAGAAGCATGGCTGGAACACGCGTGAAAGGCATCGAACTATTCACAGGAGACCAGGTAGTTCCCTACATTTCCAATGGCAACGGTGGCGGAATATTTTCAGATACTCTAATCTTGGTAACCAACGTCACGAATCAACCCGCTAGCGTAGCTATCAATTTCTTCAGTGCAAACGGCCAACCCGTTTCCCTCCCCCTTACTGACGATGGTCAAACCCAGTCCGGTCTCTTCACCGGCGTGCAGGGCACTGTTCCGGCACTAGGAAGAGGAAGCGTTCTGATGTGGGCATCAGGGGCTTCCGCCACCGCTTATGCAGAAATTACGTCGATGCCTGCCAACGCTTTTATCGCGACAACATTGATTTTTCGCTCGGATGGCAATAATCTCAACACTGTGATCACCTTTCCCATGCTGAACCGGTTTGATCAGCAGACATTTCTATCGTTTGCTGAATCGATTAGCCAGAACACCCGAATTGTTCTGGTGAATGACACACCGTTTGCCGAGGCAGTGACCGGAATTTTGTTGAGCGCCGATGGCCAAGAGTTGTGCCGCGATGTGAGGCAGCTTGCTGGCAATACCCAACAGATTTTCCAACTCCAGGACCGGTTTCCTTGTTCAGCTAACTCCGAGGGGACCCTACAGATCCTCACCGATGGCCCGCTTGCCAGGGGGGTTACTGGCCTCTCAATTGTGACAGCTAACTCAGATGGGACCCAGTCGGTGTTTCTTCCGCTCGCTCGGTTCAGCTTGAACTAGGGGAGTCCGCTTCGAAACGGACCATTCTATTGCTAAAATTCATTTTCGTGCTCCTGGCGGCACTGCATCTCGCCGCTCAAGCGCAAACTATGTCGATCGAAGAGTACTCTCCGAAATCGACTCTGGTGGTCCCGCAGCACCCTGTTGCTCGCGCGAAGTATCCGTTCATCGATGTTCACAATCACCAGAATTCGACCATGTCGAAAGACAAGCTGGACCAGCTTGTTCGCGATATGGACCGGATCAATTTGCGCGTGATGGTGAACCTCAGCGGCGGTTATGGCGACAAGCTCGCGAAGGGCGTTCAGAATTTGAAGGGCAACTATAAGGATCGCTTTATCGTCTTCGCGAACATCGATTTCACCGGCTTGGACGATCCCGAATATCCCAAGCGGGCGGCGGCCCAGCTCGAGCAGGATGTGCGCAGCGGAGCCCAAGGTCTCAAGATTTTCAAAAATTTTGGAATGGATTTGAAAGACTCCAAAGGGCAGCGCGTGCATGTGGATGACCCGCGCTTCGATCAACTCTTCGAGACCTGCGGACGTCTGAAAATTCCTGTGCTGATACACACGGCCGAACCGTGGTCGTTCTTCCAGCCAATCGATAAGAATAATGAACGCTGGCTGGAGCTCAAGACCCATGCCGGACGGGCCCGTCCCCCGGAGAAGTATCCGAGTTGGGAAGTACTCATGACCGAGCAGCACAACCTTTTTGCGAAACATCCGAATACGAAGTTTATCAACGCGCACCTAGGCTGGTACGGCTCCAATCTCGCAGAACTGGGCCACTTGATGGATCGTCTGCCGAACATGTATACCGAGATCGGCGCGGTTCTTTATGACCTGGGACGTCAGCCTAAATTCGCCCGGCAGTTTTTGATTCAGTATCAGGACAGGGTGATGTTCGGGAAAGATACCTGGAACGTGGATGAGTATCCGACCTACTTCCGCGTTTTAGAAACGGGCGATGAGTATTTCGATTACTACCGAAAATATCACGCGTTCTGGCAGATGTACGGCCTGGAATTGCCGGATGACGTGTTGAAGAAGCTATATTACAAGAACGCCCTGCACATCATCCCAGGCATTGATGCCTCAATGTTTCCTGAATGAAGCTCCGCTCCCTGACGGTCACGGCTCGGTTACTGAGCCGTGACCGTCAGGGAGCGGTCTTTTCCGGCAACGAAGCCGCCGCGATCTGTGCGATATCCAGGAGCTTCGGCCCGCTTGGCATATTCGACAGAGCATCGCGGAACATCGTATTACAGAACGGACAAGCCGCTCCAATCACTTCGGCTCCCGTTGCAGCCAACTGTTCCACTCGCTCCGCGCTCACGCGCTTCCCTTTTTCCTCGCCAAGGAACGCAAGCCCGCCGCCCGCGCCGCAGCAGAACGATCTCTCGCGCGAACGTTCCGCCTCCACCAGGGTTCCGAACTTTTCCACCACTGAGCGCGGCTCGTCATACACGCCGCGATAACGCCCCAGATAGCACGGATCGTGATACACAATCTTCTTGCCATCCATCGTGGAAGCCGGCAACTCGGCCAAGTGCCGGGCCATGAACTCGCTATGATGCTCGATCGGAGGAGCCTCCCCGTACTCCTTCCAATCCGTTCCAATCGTCCGGACGCAGTGCGGACAAATTGAAACGATCTTCTTCACTTGGCTCTGCTTTAGCGTTTCCAGATTTGTTTCCGCCAACTGTCCAAACGCAAGATCGTTCCCCAGTCGGCGGGCTGGGTCCCCGGTGCAGCGCTCTTTTCGCAAGACGCCGAATGTCACATTCAAATGCCGCATGATCCTGGCGAACGATGAGATGATCTCGCGGCCTTGCGGGTCATAAGCGCCCATGCAGCCAAGCCACAAGCAATACTCTTGAGTGCCATCGAAGATCGGGAATTCCTGCTTCTGAACGAACTTGTCGCGCTCATTTGAAGAAAATCCGAGTGCATTGCCGCCGCGTTCCAAATTCAGAAAGAGCTTCGTGCCGTAGTCATCTTCCCACTTGCCCGTATTCACGGCTCCTCGCCGCAGGCCGATGATCATGGGCAGATGTTGAATCCCAACCGGGCATTGAAACTCGCACGCCCCGCACGTGGTGCATTGAAAAGCCGCTTCGAGCGACTCGTGTTTGCCAATCAGCGGCTCCTCGCTTGTCGCGCCGAACTCGTTCAGATAGCCCCGCAATCCCAACGCAATCTCTTTCGGGTTCAGCAGCTTGCCTGTGAGATTTGCCGGACAGTGCTCCGTGCAGCGGCCACATTCTACGCAAGAATAAGCTTGCAGGGCCACAATCCGGGTGAGATCCTTGCCCGTATCAAGCCCAAAGTCCTCATCTCCCACCAGCGGAGGAATTTCGCTAAACGTGGGCCTTTCCAGGAACACCGTCAGCGGACTCAAGATAAGATGCAAGTGCTTCGTGTGGGGGATTAGCGGCATGAAGACGAGGATCGTCAGAGTGTGCGCCCACCAAAGAATCCTGCTCTCTTCCCATCCGGGCACGAAGGTCGCGAGATAGGTAGCCATCAGCGTAAAAATCAGAAACGCGATGAAGCCGGATTCATAAGAGACCTTGCCAAGCCACTTGGGTCGAGTGACAAAGCGGCGGAATGCAAGGCCGGCGATCGAGACTGCCACCGTCACTCCGAACAACGCCGCCAGCCAAAAATAAATACGCCCGAAAAAACCGTCTCGCGAGAGAAGATGCAAGCCTACGCCTTGTCCGAAATGGTTGATGGTTACAACACCGAAAGCGCAGAAACCCCAGAACACGAGCGCGTGGGCCAATCCGGGCAGGGGCCTTTGCTTGATCACCAATCCTTGAAGAAGCACCTCCCACACGAATTTGCCGACCCGGGGAGCAATGGGATGAATGGAAAAATTCGGATCCTTCTTGGCTTCTAATATTTTGTGCACCACCTTCCCAAATCGCATCCAGAAAAGATACGCGGAAGTGAGCAAAAGGACTATGAAAAGGATGTGTTCCGGCCAGGACAGGGACAACATAGCGAGGGGCAAATCTGACTGTATCATTAAGAGACAGGCTGATCGGTTTTGGAGGCACGGGGATTGCGGTACATCATTTCGGGGGCGGCTGGATTCATAGGCTCTCACTTCTGTGACAGGCTTCTGGACGAGGGACACACAGTGATCGGGGTAGACAATCTCATCACTGGGTCGCTCGCCAATCTTGCGCATTTGCGAAGAAATCAACGGTTCGAATTGCGGGAACAGGATATCTGCAAGCCTTTGCAGATTGATGGCCAGATCGACGGCGTTCTGCACTTTGCATCCCTGGCGAGCCCTAAGGATTATCTCGATCATCCGATCGAAACGTTGGAGGTGGGTTCGGCCGGAACGCGCAACATGCTCGAGATCGCGCGGGAACATAAAGCCCGGTTTCTGTTGACATCCACTTCGGAGTCTTACGGCGATCCGGCGGTCCACCCGCAAGTGGAAACGTATTGGGGCAACGTGAATCCTGTGGGCTTGCGATCCTGCTATGACGAGAGCAAGCGTTACGCCGAAGCGCTCACCATGGCTTACCACCGGGTTCATGGCGTACGCACGAACATCGCGCGCATTTTTAATACGTACGGGCCGCGCATGCAGCTGAAGGATGGGCGCGTGGTCCCGGCCTTTCTCGATCAGATTCTGCGCGGCGAGGCTATTACGATTTTCGGCGACGGCAGCCAGACCCGCAGTTTTTGTTATGTCCGGGACATGGTGGAAGGGCTGTATCGCTTGATGCAGTCCGATGAGCGCTACCCGGTGAATTTGGGCAACCCGCATGAGTTGACCATTCTGCAGTTCGCGGAGGAGATCCGGCGCTTGACTGGCAGCAACGCGCCTTTCGTGTTTCACGCTCTCCCCGAGGATGATCCGAAAAAGCGTCAGCCCGATATCGGAAAAGCTCGGCGGCTGCTTGGATGGGAGCCCAAAGTTGAGCTGGAAGAAGGCCTGCGCGAGACCCATCGTTACTTCGCGGACGTGAGTGCCGTACTGGTTTAGCTGCCCGTTACTGGCCTTCGTTGCCGCGCTAACGGCGAGTTCCGAAGTGCGGGTGTCACAGGGCACCATCACGCTCCCGACATACCGAGAAGGCGCACCTGATCCGGCCCCGTCGTTTCCGCTGCTGCAGCTGGGCAAGCCGCGCATCAATCCCTACGCGCTTCATCGGAACTTGACGGGCATCCTTGAGAAGCAGACCTGGCGCACTTTGGAAATCGAGAACGAATACCTAAAATGCACGGTGTTGCCCGATTTAGGCGGGCGCGTTTATAGCTGCATCGACAAGGTCAGTGGACATGATCTTTTCTACGCGAACTCAGTCATCAAGAAGCACGATCACGGGCAGGAGGGCGCCCGGGCGGCAGCCGGTAATGAGTTCAACTTTCGGTTGTCGCCCATCGATTTTTCAACCCGCGAGAATCCCGATGGAAGCGGTTCCATCTTCGTCGGCGTAAAAGACCGACACGATGGAGTGCGGTGGCTGGTGCAGATCGTGCTGAAGCCCGGCTCCGGCGTTCTGGAAGAGCGCGTTACCTTGAGCAACCCGTCCCCGATGAGACACCGCTACGGCTGGTGGAATCGTGCCGTAGTTCCTGCCTTCGCGGACACGCGCGTGTTCATGCCCTGTTATTTGACTACTCCCGACGGATTTGCCTCCCGGTGCCAGGAAGGCTTTGTCGGCATGTATTCACAGCGCGAAGGGAGCGGCACAGCGCATTACGCAGATGCGAACACGCTTATCGGAAAGAAGGCAGCCGCTTGGACTGCGGAAGATTCGAAGAACCTCACCGACGATGGGAGCCTCGCCGTGGAAATTCAAGCGGGGCTGTTCGCGAACCCGCAAACATCGGATTTTTTAGAGCCGGGTCAGACGCGCCAGTTTACGGAATACTGGATGCCCTTGCGAGGCTTGGGCGGACTGTCTCGCGTAAACCCCGATGCTGCCATCAATCTGCAGCGAAGCGCGGGCGAGATCAAGCTTGCTCTGAACGTGTACCGCAAGCTGCCTGCCGTAAGAATCAGGGTTTTTGAAGGAGAGAAAGTTCTGCTCGATGAGAAGCTAGCGCTCGATCCGGCGAAGACCGTCACGCGCTCCATGCCCGATCCCAAGCCGGTCTCCAAGGCTCATTTTGAGTTGCTGGATGGCAACGGCAAGCTCCTGCTAGCCCACACGGAAGATTATTACGATGCCCTCGCTGCGGCTCCACCGGCTCCACAAACCTCATCCACACCAGCGCTTGAAGCGGAGTTGCAAGGCGATCTGCTATTAGCCGCTCGAACCTATGAAGGCGGACTATCGGCCGGACGCGTTTTGGTGGCGTTGAATCGATTCGACGACGCAATCCGGGAGCTATCGGCTGCCCCGCCCTTGCCAGAGACCCGTCTCTACCTTGGGTTCGCTTTTGCGTTTTCAGGCGACGACCGGAAGGCCCGGACGGAGTTGAATCTCGCGGGCGAGGATCGGCTGTTCGGGGTTCCCGCGCGACTCGAACTGGCCAAGCTTTTGGGCCGTTCAGGCGACCAAGCGGGGGCGCTGCGTGAAGTGGAACACGTGCTTCAACTGCGGCCGGATCTGGCGGGGGCTGGCAGTTTGGAGGTCGCGCTCAAGCGACGCCTGCGGCAGACCGACCCAGCCAACAAGAGCTTGGCGCATTGGCTTGCAGCCGATCCGACTGATCCGTTTCTGCGCCACGAACGAGTAAAACTGGGCGGAACGGATGAAGGTCTCTGGCGCTCGTTAGCAGGCGATCCCGAGAGAGTGTTGGATCTGGCGGCTGCGTATATGGGTGTGGGCATGTTCGATGACGCAGCAGAAGTGCTTGGCCGACAATATACCGAGCCGGGTCCGCTCGAAAGGGAGGCAGGCAGCGTGCTCCCGCAGGACCATCCGATGGTCTCCTATTATCGCGGTTACTGCCGAAGTAAGCTGGGAGCGTCCGGGCGCGGCGACTTTGCGCTAGCCGCGAAGCAGAGTGCGGCTTACGTTTTTCCCAGCCGCCCCGAGTGGTGGGTCATACTTCGGACTGCGCTCAAGGACAACGCGTCCGACGCCACCGCCCACTACTTCTTAGGTTGCTGGTACGTGGCGGC
>JANXQZ010000263.1 GCA_025353235.1 Bryobacterales bacterium | reverse complement strand
GTCCGTCCGTGGGATCTACTGTCCGACCACGCCAACCAGTGGACTGCTTGCGCTCGCGTAGAGCTTCTTCGGCATCCGCCCTGCCAGGAATGCGTGGCGGCCCGCCTGTACACCGAGCTTCATGGCCAGCGCCATGCGTTCAGCGTCGTCGGCAGCGGCAATAGCCGTATTCATCAGTATTCCATCAAAGCCCATTTCCATGGCGATTGCGGCGTCGGACGCAGTGCCGACTCCCGCATCCACGATCAATGGAACCTCGGTGATCATCTCGCGCATAATCCGCAGATTGGTGATGTTTTGAATGCCTAAGCCAGATCCGATCGGCGCAGCTAGAGGCATCACCGCCGCTGCCCCAGCGTCAATTAGCTTGCGGGCATTCACCAAGTCGTCATTCGTGTAAGGCAACACCACGAACCCCTCCTTAGACAACACGCGCGTGGCCTCGATCAGTCCCTGATTATCGGGGAAGAGGGTTCGCTCATCGCCGATCACCTCCAGCTTCACCCAGTTCGATAAGCCAACTTCGCGACCCAGCCGGGCCGTGCGGATTGCGTCGTCAGCCGTATAGCAAGCCGCCGTGTTTGGCAGAATGAAAAACTTAGAGCGATCAATAAAGTCCAGCAGCGATTCTTTTGAGCGATCCGTCAAATTCACCCGACGTACAGCTACCGTTACTACCTCGGCACCCGAAGCGGCATGGCAGCGCGCCATTTCGTGATGGCTTCGATATTTCCCGGTACCCACGAAAAGCCTCGATTTGAATTCTCGGTCGGCAATGCGCAACACGTCAGACATGCCTCTATTTTACAAGCTCGTAGTCGAGCGAGAAGCGGAGCCGGTCAGCGACAGGTGGATGGGTGTAAGACCAGAACACGATGAATCGGTTCGGATCCGGCTCCTCCAAACCGTTTTCTCCCTCGACCTGAAAGGCTTGGGCCGCCGCTTGGCCTGGGTTGGGGACCAGCCCGCGAATGGCTTCGAGCGAGTATGCGTCCGCCTGATGTTCCTGCCAGCGGCTGTAGGCGTTGGCTACGGGTTCGGCGAAGAAGCCCAGCCCGAGCGCAAGCAGCATAAAAACGGGTAGCGATCCCCAGTCGGAAACGCTCGCGATCTGCAGGCGTTCGCCCCATCTGGCAATGAACCACGGGACCGCGCGGGAGGAGATCAGCAAGCCTAGAAGCAAGCAAACGGATCCGAATGCGAGGCCCTTGGCGATGTGGCTTAAGACGTAGTGTCCGAGTTCATGTCCGATGGTTGAGAGCAGCAACGGGCCGGGCTCCTTCTGAATGATCGTGTCGTACAAAACCATGCGGCTGGAAGGCCCGATGCCGGAGAAATAGGCGTTGAGCGAGTTGGTTTTGTGGCTTGCATCCATCTCGAGAAGGCGTTCGTTGGGGATGGCCACGCCGGCTCTGGCCAACATGCGCTGGATAGGCGGGATCAGTTCGGGATGCTTCGCCGAGAGCGGGCGGAAGCTGTTGAACAGCGGCTCCAGGATTAGTGGATCTGCGTAGGCGGAGACAATCATGATCGGAATCGAAGCCAGCCACGCATACAGCCACCAGCGCTTCGGTTGCCTTCGCAGCAGGGCATAAAACGGCAGCAGGATCGCGATTGCAATCACCACCGAGATGATCTGCTCCTTGGTCCAGTCCCAAAACCAGGACTGCCAATCCTGGATGGATATGTGGTAGCGAAGCGAGATCGAGTGCCCGTACATTTCGGCGGGCAGATCGAAGAGAGCCACTAGCAGCACAATCGCGCCGATGATCGATATGGGCCCGAATCGGCT
>JANXQZ010000237.1 GCA_025353235.1 Bryobacterales bacterium | reverse complement strand
AAGCTAGATCCCAATAACGCCGGGGCCGAATTCGTATTGGGTGAGCTGGCGCGTCAACTGGAAACCTGGCCCGAGGCGATTGAGCACTTTTCGAAGGCGGTCAAACTCGATGCGAGTTTCGCAGATGCGTATCTTGGTCTGGGGCGATCTTTTCTGGGAGCGAATCAGCCAGCGCAGTCGGTGCCGCCTCTAGAGGTTGCCGCGAAACTCCAGCCGGACAATCCTGTGGTGCATTTCCAACTAGGAACCGCGTACCGTCGGGCCGGGCGCAAGGCTGACGCCGATCGTGAATTTCTGGCCCACCAGCAAGCATCCCAAAAATTTGAACAGACCAAAGATAACATCAAGAAGCAAGTGTCGGGCGGGAATGTGGAAAGAACACCCGAGAAACCCGAACAATAGTGCGGGTACGCCCTTTCTGCTTTTTGATGCTCATGCTGGCCACCTTCGCATGGTGCGCCTCGCTGATCCAGTTTGACGATATTGCCCAGAGCGCCGGCATCCGCTTTGTTCACTATAAGGGCAGCCACGGCGTTTCAACCATCCTCGAAGAAGCAGGACCCGGCGTATGCGTCGCTGATTTCGACAGTGACGGATTTCAAGATATCTATTTCGTGAACGGCCGGGACATGCGAGGCGAGAATGTACAGGCAAGGAACGCACTCTATCGCAACAACCGGGATGGCACGTTCAGCGACGTCACTGAGAAAGCCGGTGTTCCGGGAAATGCGTATGGGCTTGGCTGCGTATGGGGCGACTACGACAATGACGGTCACCCTGATCTATACGTCTCGCAATACGGTAAGAACATCCTGTATCGCAATAACGGCGACGGCACATTTACTGATGTGACGGCCAAGGCGCATGTGGACGGCACGGACTTCGGATCAGCTTTCCATACTGGGGCCACGTTCTTCGACTACGACAAGGACGGTTATCTCGATCTTTACGCGGGTGGATACGTCGAATTCGGACCGTCCAGCAAGCAGACCTGCACAATTGGAAAGGGCGTGGAAGCGAGTTGTGCTCCTTCTGAATACAAGGGCAGCCCGGCGGTGCTGTATCACAATAATCGCGACGGCACCTTTACCAACGTCACCAAGAAGGCTGGGATTTACCAGCCGCGCGGAAAGAATCTCTCCGTCGGAGCGGCCGACTACGACAATGACGGCTGGCCGGATCTTTTCGTGGCAAACGATGGACTCGAGGTGTACCTTTACCACAACGAGCATAACGGCACCTTCAAAGAAGTGGCGCTCACCAGCGGCATCGCGCGCAGTGCCAATGGCAATACCATGGCGGCAATGTGCATTTCCCTGGGAGACTACGACAACGACGGTTTGCTCGACCTGTACATTTCGGACTGGCAGGGCTCTGGCGATCATCTCTGGCACAACGACGGTGACGGGTTTCTGGAGGAGGTGACGGATCGCGCCGGGCTCTCGGCCCCCACTGCTCGCTTCCTGAGTTTTGGAGGCGGTTTTTTCGACTACGATAACGACGGCAGGCTCGATCTGTTTATCGCCAACGGCCACGTGTACCAAGGAGTGGAGAGAACATCGCCAAACATTCACTACAAGCAAATCAACTCGTTGTTCCATAACGAGGGCAACGGAAAGTTTGCGGAGATGACTGCGAGCGCGGGAAAAGGATTCTCCGTTCCGCATCTTGGCCGAGGCGTGGCCTTCGCCGATTTCGACAACGACGGATTCGTGGACATCCTGGTTGCCAACAATGGCGATCCACCTTTGCTGCTTCACAACAGCGGCGGGAGTGGCAACCACTTTGTAAACCTTCAACTGGTAGGAACCAAGACCAATCGCGACGCGTTGGGCGCTCGCATCCAGCTAAAGGCGGGCGAGCTGTCCCAGATTCGCGAGATTGCAGGCGGTGGCAGCTATCTCTCACAAAGCGACTTGCGGGCCAACTTCGGACTCGGGGCCCGGAAGCGCATAGACAAGATCGAGATCTCCTGGCCAAGCGGTCGCCGCCAGACCTTCGTGGATGTGGAGGGTGACCGGTTCTACGTGGTGGAGGAAGACAAGGATCAATTACGGGACGCAAGGACTAAATGATTGCAGATCGCTCGTCTACCGCCCGGTAACCTACCTCATCCGTCGCTCCTTCGATGACGCCGCCCTTCACGTCTCCCCCCGCCAGGAGCGAAGTAGTTCCCATCGAATTGTGATCCGTGCCAGTGGTGTTCAGCGACCAGGGGGTGCGGCCGAACTCGCTCGTGAACACCCCCGTTCCCGCCTCCCGGGATCCGCCGTACAAAGTAGCGTAGAAGGCTACAGGAAGGATAAGCCCACGAGCAAGGGAGATTTAGCTTTGATGACCTTGAACGGCAATATCTGCTTCGGACTCCACAAGCGTTTCGACGAGGATCCGCTGGTGCTCGAAGTGGCCACTCGAGTTGCCGGAAGCCTTGGACAGAGCGTTGGAAAAATGGTGAACCAGGCTGAGACGGCCAGAACCGCTCGAACAGAATTTGCTCCATTTTGCAGAGAACCTGGTTCAGTCGAAGCTATCGGGTGGGAAGGACGGCAGGCGATGCTGGCCCGGTTGACCGCCAAGCTGTCGCATCTGGCCAGCCAGGCTCAAGATTCGGATTTTCGCCTACTGCCCAGCAGATCGCGGTGAATCAGCAGTATGCATCTCAGAGACGTCTCTTCGAACCCAGTTCGAGGAACTGATGAACAACGGACTCACTCAATTTAACAATTTGCTGAAGCACCGCGGACTGTCTGAAATTCAGATCACCCCGAACGATACTGGAGGGTCGCAACCTAAGCCCGAATCGCTATAAATCGTTGCCGGGGCCCGCAGAGGAGCCGCAATCTTTCCACAGCTTCTCCCAATTCCAAATCCCGGACACCACCTCGTTCGGCAACGGAATCCGAGTTGATGCGCGAGCATACACACCTGCCCGCGATGGTGGGCCTCGTGAGAAAGCATATAGCACAGCATTTCGAGGCCAACCGGCCAAGGGGAAGCCCAGCCGTCTCGGCGAAACGTCTCTACACGGCCTCCACAATCGCCGAGCGCTTCTGCTAGCATCTCCGCGCAGCGAGAGGCGCTCTCGGCCAATCCCGCACTGGCCTGCTCCGGCGTGCAACGCGCGCGGTTTAGCTGGGGTGGGATTTTCAGGTGCGGAGCTGTAAGCCTGACCCACTTGGAGCGGACATTGTGAATGTGGGTGAAAATCGCGGCAATGGTGCGGACCTTGCCGGGCGGTTTAGCTCTCCAGGCGGCAGGGTCAAGATGTTCGATGAGAACCTGGTTCATTCGGTCATTAGCGGCAAAGATCCGGACTGCTGCTCGTCCGAGTTGAGTGTGAACGTTGTCTGGATGCGTGCTCACGGCTGCTTACTTCTTCATATAATACTTCCGAGCAGTCAGCTATCCGGAAGTTGCGCTCGCACACGGCGTTCGACCGCTGTCTTGCTTCCTGCGACAGATTCATTTTTTGTACGATTCGTTCATGAAGATCGCGCGATTCTGCGCGGCGTTCTGGTTGATACGCGCTGCTGCGCCTGCATGTACGTGTGTGGCTGAGAGGA
This sequence comes from Bryobacterales bacterium, assembly GCA_025353235.1. GTDB lineage: Bacteria > Acidobacteriota > Terriglobia > Bryobacterales > Bryobacteraceae > JANXQZ01. The sequence continues at coordinate 5,685 of JANXQZ010000237.1, read as the reverse complement.
CGACAGCGATACGCCGTAACCTTTCCGCGTGACTGAATACTGGAAGGGCACTCTTGGGCCGACTGTCAAGTTATACGATTTAGATCCCGGCACAGATTGCCTGGGCGCCGGCTTCCCTTTTCCATTGTGGGATAAACTGAAGGTTGACCATGAACCAGCCCGGGGATCGACTTAAGACTGCCGTCGCGGACAAGCCGTCCCCAATCGAGGAACCCCCTAAGCAGGATGAGCCCCGCGGAACCATCGCCGAGTGGACCATCACGATTCTCTTGCTCCTCTTCGGCACCACCACGCTCGTTCAGGCTTTCGTCATCCCTACCGGATCCATGGAAGATACGCTGCTCATCGGCGACCACCTTTTAGTCGACAAGTTGGCATACGCGCCGTCCGGGCCGGTGAGCAAATTCATTCTGCCCTACGAACCCGTCCAGCACGGCGACATCATTGTCTTCCGTTATCCGGTCGACATCAGCCAAACGTTCGTCAAGCGCGCGATCGGAATTCCGGGTGACCGGCTCAAGATTATCAACCAGCAAATCTATCGCAATGGCGTAAAGCTGACCGAGCCGTACGTGTACCACAAGAATCCCTACCCGGACACCTACCGCGATAACTTCCCAGGCACCGAACCCAACTCGATGCTTTACGATGCCGCCAAGGACATGCTGCAAAATCACGTTACGAACGGCGAAGTGGTTATCCCGCCCAACTACTACTTCGCAATGGGCGACAATCGGGACAACTCACTCGACAGCCGCTACTGGGGCTTCGTTCCGCGCGAAAACATCATTGGCAAGCCGCTGATCATCTATTGGTCGTACAATGCGAGCACCGAAAATCTCGCCAGTTCGTCTGTAAATGCAATGTCGCGGCATTTCGTGGATCTGGCGCAGCATTTCTTCGTCAAGACTCGCTGGAACCGCACTCTGATGCTCATCCATGGCTACCACAGTAACGACTAAACCTGCTTCCCCGCTTGCGGAAAGCAAGCCGGAAGAACCCAGGAACGGCATCGCGGAGTGGGTGGTCACGTTCATCATTCTCCTCTTTGGAACGTCCACAATTGCGCAGCCCTTCGTGATTCCCACGTCGTCGATGCATAACACGCTGATGACTGGCGATCATCTCATCGTCGACAAACTCGCTTATGCGCCGCCAGGGAAATTGAGCAGCCACCTGCTGCCGTACACCGAAGTCAAACGGGGCGACATCATCGTATTCCGCCATCCGGTTTTGCTTCAGGAAGATTACGTGAAGCGCGTAATCGGCATCCCCGGCGATCGCATTAAGCTTGTCAATCAAGTGGTGCATCTGAACGGGAAGGCGCTAAACGAGCCGTACATCATTCATTCTGTCGGCGATAGCAGCCCGTATCGGGACAATTTTCCGGAGGGCAGCCCGGAGTATGCGGCCAACCCTCAGATGGTGGATCGCGTTTTCACCATGCTGCGCGAACATGTGGATAAGGGCGAGCTTGTGGTCCCTGCCGAAAGCTATTTTGCCATGGGCGACAATCGCGACAACTCGCTCGACAGCCGGTATTGGGGCTTGGTTCCGAGGGAGAACATCATGGGGAAGCCGACCATTATCTTCTGGTCCTATGACGCGCCTACCGACGATCTGAAAGATTACAGCATCCACCATATGCTGGATCTAGCCCAGCACTTCTTTACCAAGACTCGTTGGGATCGCACTCTGCGGCTGGTCCGCGGTTACCCAATCAACTGACATCCGAATGCCGAAATCGAACCACTATGGCGTAATCCTGGCCGGCGGGCGCGGCACGCGTTTTTGGCCGAGAAGCCGCCGCAAACACGCCAAGCAGGTCCTCAGTTTCCTGGGTGAGCGGACCCTGATCCAGCAGACCGTGGACCGCTTGAAACCGGTGCTGCCGCCCGAGCGCATTTGGATTCTTACCAACTACGACCTGCAAGCGGAGATCGTCAAGCAGTTGCCCGAGGTGCCCCGAGAACAGATCCTAGCCGAACCGGCGCAGCGAAACACGGCTCCGGCGATTGGGCTAATGGCGCACGTTCTTCAGTCGATTGATCCCGACTCGGTGTTCGGCGTGTTTCCGGCCGACCACATGATCTCTAAGCCCGCGCGTTATTTGCGGCTGGTCCGTCCGGCCTTCAAAGCGGCCGAGCAGGGTAAAATCGCGGTGCTGGGCATTAAGCCGCGCTGGGCTGAGACGGGCTATGGCTATATTCAGTTTCCCAAAGACGTGGAGCCAGGCTCTATCACTCCCTACCCGGTACTTAAATTCCGCGAGAAGCCGGACCCGAAGACAGCGGCAAAGTTTGTTAAGGCCGGCAATTTTTATTGGAACGGGGGCATGTTCTTTTGGAAGACTTCCACCGCCCTCGAAGCGATACGCCGATTCCTCCCAAAAACTGCAACCTTGCTGGATTCACTTCCAGCGTTCACTGATCCGCTGTTTGAGGCGAAGCTCAAAGCAATATTTCCGCTTTGTGAGAATGTCTCGATTGATGTCGGAGTGATCGAAAAAGCGGGGAGTTTGGTTGTAGGCCTAGCAGCAGATGAGATCGGATGGAGCGATGTGGGTAGTTGGAATGCCGTGTATGAGTTAATACCCCGAGATCAAGATGGAAATGTCACTCGCTCTGATGTGCTTATTCGCAATGCAACCGGAAACTATATCGAAGCTCGAGGGAAGTTAGTGGCCTTGCTTGGAGTTAGCGATCTAGTTGTCGTGGATACCGCAGATGCTCTCTTAATTGCGAGCCGTTCTCGTGCTCAGGAAGTAGGAGAATTGGTGAAAATGCTGGAATTGAGGAAGAGAGAAGACCTGCTGTAGTTGAAGGGCGGGCGTGATCTACACGCCCGCCGATTAACTGATCCTAGCGCTGGTAGGCCTGCTCAGCGCCCTTAGCAGCACCCTGCGCCGCACTGGCGAGCTTATCCTTTTGATCCGCCAAAATATTACGGCCCTTGTCGATCAACCCAGAGGCGGACTCCTTCAATTGCTGAGCCTGATTGGTCAGGTAGTCAGTACCGTCGGATGCCCGGTTCCCCAAGTATTCACGCGTTTCATCTCCGGATTTCGGCGCGAACAACACGCCTACTGTCAAACCAATTCCAAAGCCAAGTAGGAAGTTTGTCATCGCTGTTCTCACTTGCAACTTTCATGCCAAATTACAAAATCAACAACTTACAAATTGCAGCTAAGAACTTCTTACCATTCCGCCATCTACAAGGATCGAAGAACCCGTAATGTAACTGGCCCGCTCGGAAGCCAGAAACACAACTACATCGGCAAACTCCTCGGGGCGCGCCACACGTCCTAGCGGAATCAGGTGCTCTGGCTTGGCTCCGAGCGCCTTGAGTCTTTCAGTTGCCGTATAGCCAGGACACACATTGTTGACTAACACGTTAAACGGGGCGTACTCATTGGACAACGTCTTCACAAGCCCGGTCACAGCGGACCGCACCGAGTTAGACAGGATCAACCCGTCAATGGGCTGCTTCACCGCCACTGAAGTAATGGTGAGAAAGCGGCCCCATCGGGCTTGCTTCATCAGCGGCAAGGTTTCGCGCGCGAGATACAGCGTGCTCATGAAATTCAAATCGATTGCCGCCCGCCAATCGCTGATCGACGCAGACTCAAACTGGCGCGCCGGCGGTCCGCCTGCGTTGGCAATGCAGATATCGATCCTGCCAAAACGCTCGACGACTGCGCGGACGAATTGGGCAACCTGCGATTCCACGCTGACATCCACCGTCAGAGCTAGGCACTCGGTCGGGATCTCGGCGGCCGTTGCTCGCAGCTCCGCCTCGCCACGAGCACACAGAGCAATCTTCGCCCCCTCTCGCGCTAATCCGAGAGCGACCGCCTTGCCCAGCCCCTTGCTTGCCGCCGCCACAATCGCGACGCGATCCTTCAACCCTAAATCCATGTGGCGCTAACTCCAATCCAGAATCGCTTTCTCCACTGTTTTCCACTCCGACGCGCGCGGATCGATCAATTCGAAATGTCCTGCGCCTTCCAGCGGAATGAGCCGCGCATTTTGCGATGCCTTGGCGAATCGCTCGCTTAGCTCGAAGGGCACCACATCGTCCATCGTTCCATGAACCAGACGCTGTTTCACTGGAATCGGGAGCAGTTCCAGGGGATCGGCCGTTGCATATCGATCCGGCACTTCTTGAGGAGAGCCGCCCAGCAGCTCGCCGACGATGCCATTGCTAAGATGCAAATCCCAAGCGCGTTTCAAGTCCGAGACTCCCGCGAGCGATACGATGCCGCGCAGTCCACTCCCCTTCTGCGCCCCCAGCCAAAGTGCGAGTTGGCCGCCCGCCGAATGTCCCGCAGCCACCACACGATTCCGGTCAAGCTTATACTGAGCGGCGAGCGCGGCAACGTGAGCCGCACCCGCCTTTACATCGTTGAAAGTGCCCGGCCAGCCTCCGCCCGGGTTGCCGATTCGCCGATACTCCAAACTCCACGTAACCGCGCCCGCTTTGGTCAGCGCTGCGCAGAGGTGTCCGGCATGCTCTAAGTTGTAAGCCGCTTTCCAGAACCCCCCGTGAATGAAGATCACCACTGGATGAGGACCCTTGCCAGTCGGCATGCGAAGGTCGCCAAACTGGAGCGGATCGCTGCCATAGTGGATGCGCTCGTCAGCTTTGGGAGCAGGCAGATCGAGAATATCGAGGCTCCGTTTGGCGGCGGCGATCGCGGCTCCAGCGACTAGGAGGACACGCCGGGTCAAGGTTTCCTCGGAGCGGCAAGGATGCGCTCGAGAAATAGATCGATCGCGGCTGCCGAGCTCACTTCCTGGGCGACTTGCACCTGTCCCGACGCGTCCTTGTGGAACACAGTCATGCCATAGGTCTCGTCGGGGGCGCCGTGGGTTTCCACCGTGACCCGACCAGCCACGGTGCTCACCAAATCCGGCCTGACAGCAACGGCCACTGCCAGCGGATCGTGCAACACGGGCCGCTGGCTCTCATTGCCGTTTTGCCAGAGGCCGATCAACTGATACAGAAACTTCACGGAGGGCAGCTTTGAGTCGGAGATTCGTCGCAAATGTTCCGCGCTCAACCGGCACTGCATCGTGACGTCGAGCCCAACCGTGGTAATTGGCACGCCGGAATTGTAGACGATCTGCGAAGCCTCTGGGTCCATCTTAGTGTTGTATTCGATCCCGGCTCGAAAGAACACGCCATTCATGAGTATGATGCGCTCGATCTTATCCTTGACCCGGGGCTCTGCCCTCAACATGAGCGCGATATTGGTGAGGGGACCATAAGCCAGAATCGTAAGTTTTTGGGGCGATCGCAGACAAGTGTCAATGAGCAATTCCAGACCGTTGCGCCGTTTGCCCGCCGGCATGTGGTAATCTGCCGCGAGCGCCTGAGTCTGCCGAACCACTCCGGCCCGGGACTTCGCGAGCAGGGGCTCTTCGGCCCCGATTCCTACGGGAATTTCCGTGCGGCCAAACAGCTCCAAAATGCGCCAGACCAAATCGGCTCGCCGTTCTCCTTCTTGCAGCACGGTGACGATGCCCACAACGTTAAGTTCGGGCGATTGCAATGCCAGGGCGAGCGCCAGCGCATCGTCGATATCAGCGCCGATGTCTGTATCCAGAATTACTGGGGTAGGGTTAGCTCCGCGCGCTACCGGAGCGGCGAGACCTAGCGCGGCGGCCAGGCAGAGGAGAATGC